>NZ_JAECVX010000004.1:0-249079 GCF_016055105.1 Thermoactinomyces sp. CICC 10523 | reverse complement strand
GGATTATCGGGTATTAGCACCGGTTTCCCGGAGTTATCCCCGTCTTGCGGGCAGGTTGCCCACGTGTTACTCACCCGTTCGCCGCTGGGTCCGATCCCGAAGGATCTTCCCCCGCACGACTTGCATGTATTAGGCACGCCGCCAGCGTTCATCCTGAGCCAGGATCAAACTCTCCGATAAAGATCTAGCTCAAAAAGAATCAACAGGTCATGCTTCACTCTTTAGTTTTCAAGGAACACATTGTTGTTTTTTCATTTGCGCCGCTCATCAGCGACAAGGTTTATACTAGCATAAACCAAAATCAGAGTCAACACCTTTTTTATTATTTTTATCTAAAGCAAAATCATTTTTACGGCCGCGAGATAGAGCAGGCCGGGAATGCCAAGAAAACCCGTAATAAAGGCGGTAACCGGATTAATCGCCAAATGGAAATGAAATGTTTGTCCAAAAAAATTAACCACAAACAGAACAATTCCACCCATCACGGTGTATAACAGACCCAGCCAAATCCATTTGAGCGGTTCTTTTACCGAACGGCTTACCGCCATAAAAAAAACAAGTCCTGCGGCGGCCAATAAAATCCACCACTTCGCTTCCAGCATCTCGCTCCCTCCCCGGTATCAAAAAGGGTACAAGCTACTTTTATCTGTACGAGCCCAAGAGAGAATTTATGCTAAGCATGGGTGAAATAATCAAACATGACAGAGACCGTGTTATTTAAGATATGGAACAAAATCGGAGCCCACAGCTGACCGGTCCACTGCCGGAGCCCTCCCAAAATGAGCCCCAGCAAAAAGAGTGGCACAAACAGCGTCACATCCAGGTGAAACAAGGCAAAGATTCCGGCCGAAAGAAAAAGACCTCCCCAAGCTCCGATCGCTTTTCCAATACAGCTCTGCAGGAGGCCGCGAAAGAAAATTTCCTCCGCCAACGGCCCGATCAAGCCAACCATCCCCCATTGCAGGGCCAGTCCGTACCATCCCATTTGCCCTGCGTGATGAATTCCCTGACTGATGCTGTCCTCCCGCCATGATGATAATTCCAGCGAAAAAAAATGAGCGACCGGTTCCGTGATCCATTGATCCATTACGAAAAACACCAGCAGATAAATGCCCGCCAAAACCAATGGCATCGTCCGCCAAAATCCCGGATGAGGGCGGGTTAAGCCAATCTCCGCATACCACCCCCGAAAAAGGAGACACGTGCCCATCAGCATGAAAACAAACGGAAGATAAGGAAAGAGGAGTTCGTTTAAATGCTGCTGCCAGGAAACCGGCCAGAGGGAGACCGATACTGAAGAAATCAGCGAGGAGACTTCAATCCAGGCGGTAAAATAAGCGATATCCATCGCGCTGATCGCGCTTTGTCCGGCGCGTCGTTCCCGTTCAAAACGCGTCAAAAATCCCAAAAGGAGAAAGAGAATGACTCCAAAGAACGAAGTCACCGAATAGAAAAAATACATTAACAGCAAAAAAGGGGTGTCCGGTTGCCCCGGCAAAATCATCCACGTCCCTTTTTCCGTATGCACCCAATCCATCGTGGCAAATTGCAAAGGAATCATCATGAAAAAACATCCGCACAACACCCATGCCAGCCCGTTCCGAAACCGACCCGTCCAATAGCGAAATCCCATGTTTCCACCCGCTTAAACAAAAGTAAAAAAGCGACACATCTCGATTTAAAGAGTGTCGCTTTCATACATATGCGGCAGAAGGACAAATTAAACCTCCCGTCTTCCTTCCAGCGCTTTGGTCAGAGTCACCTCATCAGCATACTCCAAATCTCCGCCGACCGGGAGACCATGGGCAATTCGCGTTACTTTTAACCCAAACGGTTTAATCAGGCGGGAGAGATACATGGCCGTCGCTTCTCCCTCAATATTGGGATTGGTCGCCAGGATCAATTCCTGTACCGTTTCATCCTCCAGGCGTTTTAACAGATCGGGAATCCTCAGATCTTCCGGGCCGACCCCTTCAATCGGGGAAATGGCTCCATGCAAAACATGGTACAAACCGTTATATTCCCTCGTCCGTTCCATCGCCATCAGATCTTTCGTATCCTGCACCACACAGATGACGGAACGGTCCCGTCCCTTATCGGAACAGATATAGCAGGGATCCTGGTCTGTGATATTGCCGCAGAGGGAACACTGGTGCAAATCCCGTTTCGCCCGCATCAGCGCCTTTGACAGATCCAATACGTCATCCTCTTCCATGGTTAGCACATAGAAAGCCAATCGCTGTGCGGTTTTGGGCCCGATCCCGGGCAAGCGCATAAATCCCTCAATCAGCTTCGATATCGGTTCAGGCACATACAAGATTCGCCACCCCTAGCATGACCGTCAGAATAAACCGGGTATGTTCAAACCGCCGGCAAATTTGCCAAGATCTTTGGCAACCAGCTCATCAACTTTTTTCATAGCTTCATTAAAGGCAGCTGTAATCAGGTCTTGCAGCATCTCCACATCATCCGGGTCGACAACATCCGGAGCGATTTCCACAGCCATGAGCTGTTTATGTCCGTTCATTTTCACTTTGACCACACCGCCGCCGGCTGTCCCCTCCACTTCTTTCTGCTCCAGTTCCTGCTGTGCCTTGGCCATTTCTTGCTGCATTTTTTTCACTTGTTTCATCATCTGATTCATGTTGCGCATCATCATGATTCGCCTCCCATACATTCATTTGATAATTTTCACTACATCTTCCCCAAACAACGCGATCGCTTTGCGAACGACATCTTCATCCTGTGGAACTTCCAAGGCCGAAGCCTGTTCTCCTTCCGGAGCATTTTTCACATGCGCTTTCATCGCTTTCCAATCAGCCAGCATCACCGGTTTGAGGCGGTATGCGGTTCCCGTCATCTGCGACAGAATGGTTTCGATCAGTTCCCTGTTGCTCTCTTTCTCTATTGCTTCGCGATGTATTTTGCTTTTGAAGGCGAGAATCACCGTATCCCGCGTCGCAGCAACCGGATCGCCGTTGATCAGCCAGGCATGAACCGTGATTTTTTCTTTTTTGACGCGATGCAGGAGCTCCGGCCACACCTTTTTGATCTGGGCAAAAGACGCATCGGAAAGCTGTTCCGCCCAATTTCCGCCCAAAGGAACCGACGCAGCCTGGGAACGGGATTTTTCGCCGGCATCGGCCCCCTTGCCGCTTTCCCTGTTTCCCTTTGGCACCGGCTCAGGAGGTGCGTTTTTCAATCTCTCCAACATGGCCTCCAGCTGCTTCATCCGCTGCTCCAATTTTTCCACTGCAGGCACTTCTGCCAGCTCTTGCTTTTTCCGGCGCGCACTCAAACGGACAAACGCCATTTCCAACAAGATCCGCGGATGGGCCACCCATTTGATCTGCTGCTGATAATGAATCAATTGGTCCATCATTTCGGAAATGCGGTCAGAACCCAGGCGCTTAGCCAGATCCGATGCATGCGGGTCAGCGGCGAAGTAACTGATTTCATCCAGATCAGGAGCAGTAAGGTACAACAGCATATCACGACAAGTATGAATGAGATCCTGTATCAGTTTTTCCGGCTCCATTCCCGAGGCAATCGCTTCTTCCAGGCGTTTCAGGGCTGATGCCGGATTTTCCTGCTCCAGATCTTCCAGGATGCGAAACATTATTTCTTTCGGGGCCGCTCCGGTCACCTGAATCACCGCTTGCTCATCCAGACGTTCCCCGCTGAATGCCAAAACTTGATCCAGAAGGCTCAGCGCATCCCTCATCCCGCCATCCGCCGCACGCGCGATTGCCAACAGCGCACCGTTTTCATACGGAATCCCCATCGATTCACAAATGAATTTCATGCGGCTGACAATCTGTTCAAAGGAAAAACGCCGAAAAGAAAAACGCTGGCAGCGGGAAATGATGGTCGGAGGGAGTTTATGCGGCTCCGTGGTCGCGAGAATGAAGATCACATGGGGCGGAGGTTCTTCCAGGGTTTTCAGAAGGGCATTAAACGCCTCGGTCGTCAACATGTGAACTTCATCAATAATATACACTTTATATCGTACTTCTGTGGGAGCAAATTTTACCTTGTCCCGCAAATCCCTTATTTCATCAACACCGCGATTGGATGCGGCATCGATTTCAACAACATCCATGATGGCTCCTTCAGTTATCCGCCTGCATGCCTCGCATTCATTGCAGGGTTCAGGAGCCGGCCCGTGTTCACAGTTCACCGCTTTCGCCAGAATCTTGGCCGCACTCGTTTTTCCGGTGCCGCGCGGCCCATGAAAGAGATAAGCATGGGATAAATGCTGTTCCCTCAATGCGTTCATCAGCGTTTTGGTCACATGCTCCTGACCGACCAGATCCTCAAAGCGTTGCGGTCTCCATACTCGGTATAAGGCTCGATAGGACACACCCAACACTCCAGCCTTCCCCATTCGGGGTTGATTAATGGTCTTTATTATCATACTACACTGAAATTCTTTTTTCCAAAAGAAACAAACCCATCACGCAAGCGGATGCTCGTCATGACCTGTCGATAAAAGTCAGGCGGGAGAGGAGCAAACTGTCCGGTCATCGGGAAATCGGGGAAAAAAGGCACACCCCCGGCATGCAACGCCATTTCACACTTTCACGAACAAGAGAAAAAGGGCTTCTATCTTGAAGAACTTGTACATATCCATTTCTAGAAGAGTCTGGTTAAGGTTGGTCATGCTGCTATGGATAATAAAAATTTGAGATTGATAGCCTATTTGAGCGGACTGGTCATCAAATCATTCGGCATCTCGCTGATGATTCGCTCCCATCTGGGGACGGGGTCGTGGGATGGCTTTTATGTGGGAATGTCCAACCGCTTTGGTTTGACAGTGGGTTCGTGGCTGATCGTCATCGGCATTTTCCTGATCTTGCTCAATTCATTCCTCACAAGCAGCAAACCTGATTTTTTTTCCTTGATTACTGTTTTCATCCTCGGATTTTGCATCGATTTTTGGCTCGGTCTGCTCAATCACTGGGGGGTAAATCCGGACAATCCGGTGCAGCAGGTGCTGGTCTTTTGGGCAGGTCTCCTGTTTACCACCTTCGGAATGTCCACTTATGTCCAGGCCCGATTTGCCCTCACCCCGGTTGACCAGTTCATGTATGCCCTGCATCAGCGCTTTGGCTTCAGCCTGATGGTTTCCAAGACGATCGGGGAAGTGATCGCACTCGCCTTCGCCATCGTCCTTGAAGGGCCGGTCGGGCTCGGAACAGTGATTTTCACGTTCCTGTGCGGACCGCTGATTCAATTTTTCATCCCGATGATCGAACGGCTGATGTTCGGATAAGCCCGGGAACATTCCCGTGTTCGGCATAACCCGTGGATGCAACATTTTTCAAAACCGGAAAGGGAAGAAACACAACCCGGCTGCAACAAACGTTACAGAAAAAGAAACCGGGCATGAAGTGAAGGAAAAAAAGCGATATTCCCGCTTCTTCCCTTTCTCTTCATGCCCTTTCGTCATGTTTTCCATTCACGCTCTCGCTCTCCCTTCCCTAAATCATCAGCTATCAGCGTAAACTCTCGAGCTCACCAGGGGAAGGGTGACTTTTGCTACCGTCCCTTTTTCATCGGAATCGACTTCGATCTCCCCTCCGATCTCATGGAGAATCTGTCTGCAGATCGGGAGCCCAAGTCCGGTTCCGTTTTCTTTTGTCGTAAAAAAGGGTTGAAACACCTTCTCCAAAATATGTCCGGGAATTCCCGGGCCCTCATCGGCAATCTCCACTGCCATCGTCTGTTCCGCCTCATCGGTATACATGCTGATCGTCAGCCGTCCTCCTTTGTTCATCGCTTCGATTGCGTTTTTGCACAGATTGAGGAAAACCTGTTTCAACATTTCTCCATCGGCAATCACCAGCGGAATCGATGACAGGCGTCGTTCAATCACTACATCGACGTTATGGAGGAGAGCCTCATTTTTGATGATGGGCAAAATTTCTTTCAACACCTTGGATACGCTGATGGCACGCAAATCTGCGGGACGGGGCTTGCTGAGCATCAGAAATTCCCCGACCAGATTGCTGATGCGGCTGATCTCTTTCAACATGATATCGATATAGCCATGTTCCTTCTGCTGCCCGTTTTCCTTTAATTTGTGCCCTATCACTTGCAAAAACCCCTTGATCGCTGTTAACGGATTGCGAATCTCATGTGCGGTTCCAGCTGCGATTTGTCCAACGGTCGCTAAACGATTGTTGCGCCTTACCTGCAGTGACAAGGAACGTTTTTCCGTCACATCCTCTATAACCACCATTTTCCCTTTTAATCCACTCTCACCATCATCAAAGCCTTGAATTCTCAGGAACAGATAGCGAATTTCTTCATTTCCGTTCCACTCCACTTCCGCCTGACGCGGTTCATCCCCCTTGGCCAGCAACATTGAAAGCAAACGTTCCCGTTGCCGGTGGCTGATCTCCGACCGGGTAATCACTTCCTGGAAAGAACGGTACAATACCTTTGCCCGGTCACAACTCAACAGCTCGCTTGCCGCCAAATTCATCTCCATCACGTTTAAACCGTCGTCAAGCAATACCACTCCCAGATGGATGTGTCCAAATAGTTGGGCGGCCAACCGTTCAAATGGTGTTACAGGATAAAATGTATACAAATGGCAAGACTGGTGATCCTCATTCCCTGCTATTTGCTTTATGTTCATATTAATCATAATCGCACCGCCACATCGTAGCTTCCCTTTTCCATCCTCTCGCTTCAAATCGCAGCAACGAGTTTGGGGTCGGACAATACGCCGGAAGAATGGCTGCCAATCTACAGTGCTGACCCGCGATCATCCAAACTCTCGACAAATCACGTTCCTTTCGCGGGAACGAAACGTGCGGGCACTTATTCACCTCCTCAAATCAAAAACCACATACCTACCAAACCAATCTTCACAAATATTTCTAATTCTTTATTCGCCTTTCTCCTTTTTCTTCCTTCTCCGACAAGAAAATTTTCCAAAAACATCCAAACAGAGTGCCAGGGTGAAAAAACAACCGTTTCGGCCCTCAAAACAAAAAACCGACGCCTGCGGAATACAAGCATCGGTTTCTTTATCTCACCTATGTAACCGCGCACCTATCTCCGACGCATTTTGCCCGAGCGGACCCTGAACCTACGACTCGGATCAGGCACCCCTGCGGCACACGGGAATTCTTCCTTAGTGCTGCTTCCGTCAGGACCTGACACGGTTCAGAAGCTCTCGTTGCGCAGGACCCAATCGTCAACACCGGCGATTCAGGCCAAACCTCGCACAAAATGCGCCTCGGATAGGAATTCAACCCCGTTAAGGCGGATTACGGGTAACAGGGCACCGCCAGCTCCCCATCTAGCGCGGTGACTCCATCATAACACAAAACAGATGTTTGCACAACGGGAAGGAAAAAGTTCTCCGGCCCATTTTTTGAATCAGGCCGCACCCTTCTTTATAATAAAGCTTAAAAGGAAATTTCACAGAAGGTGATCGGATTGTCTCTGAGGCAACTCAAAAAGCAACCCCAGGCAGCCCGTTTTTTATTGCAGGCGATCGCCAAAGGCCGCGTGGCCCATGCCTATTGTTTTTTCGGTCCGAGCGGGACGGGCAAAAGGGCGATGGCACTCCAGTTCGCCAAGGCACTCAACTGCGAACAGCCGGAGGAATACGATGCCTGCGGACGCTGTCCCTCCTGCCTGAAGGTGGAGCACGGGAATCACCCCGATGTCGTCACCATAAAACCGGAAGGGTCCGTAATCAAAATCGATCAATTGCGCGCGCTGCAAAAACGTTTCCGCTACAGCGCCCCGCCCGGGACAACGCGGGTGGTGATCCTGGAGCAGGCTGACCGGATGCGGCAGGAAGCAGCAAACAGCCTGCTCAAATTTTTGGAAGAACCGGTCTCCCCGATGGCGGCAATCCTGGTGACAGAAAATATGCAAGCCATATTGCCGACGATTTTATCCCGTTGCCAGCATGTACGGTTTGCGGAGCTTCCCCCGAAAGAAAAGGAAAGCGAACTTTTGGACAAGGGAATCGCCCCGGACGCGGCCCGCATTCTGTCTTATCTGCCGGAGGAATCCGCCCGGCTTTATGAAGCGGAACCGGATACATTCCCTGCTCTCTGCCAGAAGGTAATCCAGTGGAGCCAATCCATTCTGTCCGGAAAATCCGACGCGTATCTCACCCTGTCGCAACCATGGCTGACGGATGAACTGGCAAACAACCGGCTGCCGCTGGTACTTGACCTGCTGCTCCTGTGGCTGCGCGAATTGTTGAACAATCAGATCGGGCAAACGGATCCCGTCTTCGTCCCCTGGCAGAAAAAGGTGCAGGAACAAACTTATCTGAAACCCGCTTCTTCCTTGATCACCGCAATGGATAACGTTCTGATCGCCAGACGCCTTCTGCTGAAGAGCAGCGTTCAGCCCCTGACAGCCCTGGAGCAGATGGTGTTATCCACCCAAGCAGAAAAAGTGAGCACCGAAAACGGATGGCAATTGATTCCGTTATGACGAACCGGTTCCGATCTCCGGTTCTTTTTTATATCTTTTTAAGCGCGCATACAGTTGTCATTTATCCGGAACTCATGATTATCAACAAACACAATGATCTCAACCCGCCGGAATCACCCGCTTGCTTTCCAGTGTAGCCAAGTATGAACGGCAACTGTAATATTAATACTGCCGTTGTCGTTTCCATTAAGTTTGCAAGAGAGTTACGGGGCCCTCTCATGGACAAATTTTTGAAAATCACAGGAAAATCAGCTGATCCATTCAATGCCAATCGGGAATGAATGGAAATATAGCAGAACGTTGAAATCGCCGGGTTCGATGGTATATGGAGGAGTGTTAATCATAAATATGGATGTGATAGTTGCCTGTGTTTTTATTCTATTTGTTTTCTCCCAGCCTTTTGCAGTATCTGGTTATATTGAGTATCAGCTTATCCGTGGTGATACTGAAGAGAAAAGACAGAAGGGCTTTAAGATATTAAAAATAAACTGTGCCATCGTCAGCATCGTTGCTGCTTTTCTGCTCTTGGGTTACTTCTTTACCGAAGATGATTCATCATATATTCTGGCCACTATCTTCATTATGTTGCTTGGTCATCTTTATCACGCCTACCCCACGCTGGTGCGCAGATCGCCGACCCCGTTCAAGGATGTAGCAGTTCCCGGTGTCAGGAGCTTCTCTAAGAAGGTTTGTTTGGTTTGGGGGATCTTGCTGCCTCTTTCCTGGATCATACATAAAATTATCTATTAACAGGCATTATTTTTTAATGTCCGAAGAAACGATAACTCTTTTAGATTCTTCGATTTGCATGCCCCATTTCAAACCGCGGAATATCCGGTACTATTTTTCGTGTATCTGCGCGGCTTCCAAGCCCTTGTTTTGATACAAAAAAAGAGCTGCCCGGTGTAAATCGGGCAACTTTATTTATTCCTGGGGAAACAGAATTTGGTTGGCATCATTTATTTATTCGAAAGATCAAGCCATTTTATGACCTCATGAGCGAAAAGATCAGGACATCAAAATGTGTTAGTCATTCACAATGGTTCAAGCGAAGATTACATCGGAATTGCCGATGAAAGAAAAAAGGATTCTTGCGAAATTGAAGCAAGAATCCTTTTCTTTGGAGTGCATGGCCGAGCGGCTTGTGATGTCCCCTTGTCACCAACGTTTCAAACGTCAGCCGCGGGACGCCACTCCCGCATTTTGCCATGCTTTCCAAAATGGAAGCTGAACATTTCACCAGTGCCAAATTATGCCGTTTTTTTCCGTTTCACCGGAATCGGCCCGAACAGCTTATGATCCAGCCAGCGGATAAAGAGAGCGACCAAGGTCCCGACCACGATTCCGGACAGCACATCCGTCGGATAATGATGCCCCACCCAAATGCGGGAGAATCCGATCAAAATCCCCAATATGAACAGAGAAATGCCGAGCTTCCGGTTATAACCCCAAAGCGCAACGGCAATCGAGATCGCTCCGGTCGTATGGTCGCTTGGAAACGATGCGTTGGGATCATGTTGGAGCAACAAATGTACATCGTGGGGATGAGCCACAAACGGGCGCTGGCGATTATAAATCAGCCCGATCACGAAGTTGAGCCCCATCGCAACTGCAACCGTGGCAAAACCGTTAATCGCGGTCATCCGGGTGGACGAACGCAGAAGCAGGATGACCAAAATAAGCACATACAGATAAGGACCAAATTCTGTCAATCCCATAAACAGATAATCAAGAAGAGCATTCTGTCCTGCCAAACCGTTAATCGCTTTAAACAACTGAAAGTCCCAAGCCACAGAAGTACCTCCTTTAGCCCCGCGTATGCCTGTATAAATTAACACCATTATAAAGAAACTGTAAAGGAAATCATATGGAGAACTTTAGACCAATTCAGCAAACCACCAGCAACTCCCCACCGACTTCACAGAAATGTAAAACATGAGTTGCACCGCTCCGGACCCTCTGAATGACCAATCGAATCAAACTATAAATTTTTACGATTAAAATTATAATATAAAAATCGAATAACTTATGAACATTTTTGGACACCATTTCTCCCCGGCTTCGCAAAACCGATTTCGCCAATTGATCAAAACTGAAAAACAAAAGAATATACACAGTCCTCCTTCGTTTTCATCTCCTTCTCCCTGCCAAAGAACCAGTGCCCTTCTGGCCATCGACAATCAATTCTATCTATTTTTATCTTATATAATAAAATACTCTTTAAAATTATAAACAAAAATCCTATGTATCATCCGTCTGTATTTTTAGATTATTATGATGGATTAACTGAAAAAAGAGGGAGAAAGGAGCAAAATAAAGGGTTGTTTGGAAATGAAAGGGTTAACAGGCATAAAAAGAAAACCCGGCCGATCAAGAGGGCCGGGGATCTCTTTTCTGCAAGCGGATGATCTTTTATACTGAACTGGAAATGAAGTCACATATCCGGGGTTTTGAGGGGACATTCCTTGTGCGCTTTCCTCATTGCGTTACCAAATGGATCGGGAAACTTTTAAGAGATTGACCTGTGGCCGATTCAACCAAATGTTCCGTGACCTCAAATCCGTCGACCAGTTGAATATCAGCAAACTTCTTCACAAACGTAGTCAAAGCGATGTTTGCTTCCATCCGGGCCAGCGGGGCACCCAAACAAAAATGCGGGCCTGCCCCAAATGTGAGATGCTGTTGATTGTTTGCACGATGGATGTCAAACTGTTCCGCGCGGGCAAATTGGGATTCATCCCGGTTGGCGGCAGCAATCCAGGCCACAACCATTTGCCCTTTCTTCATCTTGTGTCCAAACACATCGGTATCCTGTGCCACCTTGCGATCCATGGCGATCGGAAAGCGGAAGCGCAACACTTCCTCAATCGTCCGGGGAACCAAAGACAAGTCGCTGCGCAGCTCCTGATACAGGCCCGGACAATCCACCAACAGGGAATAAAACACATTGGAGATCAGCGTGGTCGTTGTTTCATTCCCGGCGGCCAACAGGCCCCTGCTGATCATGACCACCTCTTCATCAGTCAACGGTTCATCCTCATAATCAACACGGATCAAATCCGAAATAATGTCGTCTGCCGGATTCTTCCTTTTTTCCTGCACGATCGGATGCAGATATTCATGAAACTCCTTCATGGCCCGGGCTTTTTGTTCAATGAGGTGATCATAGGTTTCGGCTGCATACGGGAGGAAGAGAATATCCGACCAGGCTTTAAACAACTGACGGTCTTTGGAAGGGACGCCCAGCAGATCGGCGATGACAATCACCGGAAGAGGAATTGCCAGCTTTTGAACGATATCGACAATCGTTTGCCCTTCCATCTCAGCGATCAGTTCATCGGCAATGGCCTGAATGCGGGGGGCCCATGTTTGCAAACTGCGGGGGGTAAACGCTTTGGCAACGAGCGCACGTCGTTTCCGATGTTCCGGAGGATCTGAAAAGTTGAGATTGGTGCGGCTGTTGTTTCTGGGAACAGGAATCAAACTTCGTTCTTTCCGGTTGGAAAAAAGGTGGTGGTCAAACAAAACGCGCTTGGCATGATCATATAAGAACACATTCCAGACATCTTGCTCGGCATCGTAATAAACGGGCTGCTTCTCCCGCATCTCCTTATACCACGAAAAAGGTTCCCATTGCTCCTGCTTTGATTTCAGCTTTGATATTTCATGTAAGAGAATGGTTTCATCCATCGTGTTCACAAAAATCCCTCCCCTGTGATCAACCTCTTACATATGTTAAATTAACATATATACAAGGCAAGGGGAACCCCATTGCAAAAAATTCATAAAAAGGTGATCCCAAATGTATGTTGAGCTTCTCATTTTGGAACAGCTTCTGTCAGGCCCCAAGCACGGATATGAAATAAAGAAAAACATTCAAGAAGCGTTAGGGGAGTCTTTTGAAATCAATAACAATTTGTTGTACCCGGCTTTGCGCCGCTTCCTGGAAATGGGGGCGATCTCCAAGGAAGTGGTTAAGCCCGAGGGCAAACCAAAACGCCATATCTATCTCCTGACCGATGTCGGGGAAGAAATTTTTTGTGAGATGATTCGCGATTTTCCTGATAGGTTAGCCGCAAGCCAAGCCGAATTTATGGTGAGAGTGGCTTTGTTCAACCGGCTTGATCGCGACATGCAATTTGAAATTCTGCAAAAGAGGGAGGATGTGCTGAAAGAAGAACGAAATCATTTTCACCAAATCGAAAGCGCTCATTCACAAAATCCGTTCGTTATGGAAGTGGTTCGCTTCCAAAAAAAGCAGATCGAACACGAATTGGACTGGATCATGCACTTAAAACAACGGGTGCTCGATCAGGCGGCCAGCGATCCCTCAGTCAGGATTGGAAAACAAAGGCCGGATCAGCATCAATCTCCCTGTAACGATTGAACGAAGGCCGGATCCGGCCACACGGCTGATCAGCGCGTCCAAATCGTCAAGACAAAAAGCAGATGAAACCGCATCCCCGGTGTTTTGGCAAATCGCGGTAAAAACGGCAAACGTGTGCTGCTTCACAAACCGGACGATCTCATCCGCACCTGCTTGTTGCTTTCAGTGTTCCCCCGTTTGCCGGAGATGCGCCCGGTCTTTGTTGAAGCGATCGGGATACAGCAGCTTGCAGGCCCGCAACGCAACATTGAGGACCAATTTGTTTTCCGGTGACATCACATCTTCTCCCAGCAGTTCCTTGATCTTCTCCAGGCGGTAGTAAAGCGACTGTCGCGCGATAAAAAGATGCTCGGCCGCCAGCTTTTTGGAGCAATCATAATCAAGATAAACTTTCAGCGTATGGAGAAGATCGCTTCCCTTATCCCGGTCATAGGCGATCAATGGCCCCAAATACCTCTCGACAAAGGCCGGCAGCACATTTTCGCTGTCTTTCAAATTCAGGAGCAGTTGAAAGATGCCCAGTTCTTCATGAAAAAGGAATCCGGCACGATGTTCCGAATTCAGCATCAAAACCTGATTGGCTTCCTTATAGCTGTGATGGACGCCGGTAAAGCCCGGATAGGGCCTTCCCACCCCTATATTCAGTTGAAGGTCCTGCTTCCGGTCCAAATCGGCTTTTTGGATCTGTTTCACTGCTTGCTGCAATCTTGTTTTCCATGGTTTATCCGGGCGAAGATCGAAGGCGATGACGGTGATCAAGCCGTTGTTCATAGTGATGAAAACGCGAAAATGGTACTGTTCAAAAACAGAGCGGGTCATGAGCGAAAAATCGTAGCGGATAAATTCGTGCAAGTCCCAGAGCGGTTCCGGCTCTTGCGAAAGGCCGAACTCAATCAGGCAGACGATGCTGTTAAGCCCCTTCAGTTTGTTATATTCCATGCCGAGATGGCTGTGCAGTTGCTCCTCTTCAATTCTCCGCTGCAACAGATCATCCACCCACACGTGTTCAAAGTGCAGCCGCCTTTCCTCGATATACCGCTTTCTCAGCAAATCCTGGGCAATCGCCAGGGAAGACCAATCCAATATCAGATCATCATAACGATGCGGTTCGCGGTTGCAGATCATGCCGATATGGGCCCAGATTTGCCCCATTGCCTTGACCGGCTGCACCAGGATTTTTTTCTCCCTGAAGGAAAAGCGGCGCGGACGGGATTCCGGCTCGCCCGGTCCCCCATTCATGTTGAGCCGCTCACGCAAAAAGCAAAACAACTCCTCCTGCTCCCGCGAATTTTTTTCCGGAACGAGCAAAGGTTTCCCCTTGACGGGCAGAAAGATGATGGGTGACTTTGTTTTTTCGTAAAGCATGTGCAAAATGTTATACGTTCCGTTCGGCTTCAGCGTCAGGCGATGAAATTCGCGGGAAAGGGCTTCCAGGTTTTGCAGCATGTGATAATGCCGGTTGATGATAATGGAATGCAAATCCTGCGTGATATCGACGAAGCGGATTTCCTCGCGAAAAATGATCAGCGGGAAATCATGCCGGTCGGCAATCTCGATTAAGTCCGGGGGAACCGAGTGAAAGTAATACCCGAATTCCAGACAGAGGCAAGAAGCATTCTGATCAATCAACCGTTTTAAATAGGACGCGGGAGAAGCCGCGGAGGATTGAAAGGTTATCCCAGTGGACAAGATCATCTCTTCCCCGTTGATCAACGAGCCGAACTCCGATACCTCCAGTATATGTACCCAGCGAATCCGGCGGTTTAATCCTTTTTTTCCCGCGATCACCTCCGCATTTTTAAAAACAGGCCGGTTTAAAACATCCCTTACCGTCAGAACCGGTTCCAGATGCAACGCTAACCACCCCCATGCGAATTGTCCAATAAATCGCCTCTATTTTTGACATTGTGTCTAATGGAATCGCTTCAAATTTCCTTTACACTTGACTCGGGGTTAAAAACCAAATTCACCGTAAAGGGGGGTACACCCGTGATTATCGGAGTACCAAAAGAAATCAAAAACAACGAAAACCGGGTCGGACTCACACCGGCCGGGGCCGCATCCTATATAAACAACGGTCATGAGGTTCACATCGAAACCGGAGCCGGTCTCGGCAGCGGCTTTACTGACCAGGATTATATCGCCGTCGGTGCCAAAATCGTCTCCACCGCCCGTGAAGCCTGGGCCGGCGACATGGTAATCAAAGTAAAAGAACCGCTTCCGGAAGAATACGGCTATTTCCGCGAAGGATTAACCTTGTATACGTATCTCCATCTTGCCGCTGAACCGGAGCTGACCAAAGCCCTGCTCGAAAATAAAGTAAACGCGATCGCTTATGAAACCATTCAGTTGGAAAACGGTTCTCTTCCGCTCCTCACCCCGATGAGCGAAGTGGCCGGCCGCATGTCGATTCAAATCGGCGCCCGCTTCCTTGAAAAACCAAATGGCGGAAAAGGGGTTCTCCTCGGCGGTGTACCCGGTGTACTGCCGGCAGAAGTTGTGATCGTCGGCGGGGGCGTCGTAGGCACAAACGCCGCCAAAATGGCCTTGGGCTTGGGAGCAAGCGTAACCATCCTCGATATCAACGCCGACCGTCTGCGCCAGTTGGATGATCTCTTCCACGGACAAGTGAAAACCTTAATGTCCAACTCTTTCAACCTGGCCGAAGCGGTGAAACGCGCAGACCTGCTCATCGGCGCTGTGTTGATCCCCGGAGCCCGTGCACCACGCCTGGTAACGGAAGATATGGTAAAATCGATGAAACCCGGCTCGGTCATTGTTGACGTAGCCATCGACCAGGGCGGATCGATTGAAACGATTGACCGCATCACCACCCACAGTAATCCGACATACGAAAAACACGGTGTCGTCCATTATGCCGTGGCCAACATCCCCGGCTCCGTCGCCCGTACATCGACATTGGCTTTGTCCAACGTAACCGTACCATACGGACTGCAAATCGCCAATAAAGGATTTAAACGGGCTGCGCTGGAAAATCGCGCCATCGCCAAAGGACTCAACACCGTGAACGGCGAACTCACTTGCAAAGCTGTAGCCGAAGCACACGGTCTCTCTTATAAAGACGTGAATGAAGTATTGGAAAACAAAGCAGTCTTATCCTAGGATTTTAACATCTTTTGTACCGGAATCCCCTTTTTTGTTTACACCTTTTCATCTTTCGCATATAATTATTTTAAATTTAATAAGATCGATGTTTTGGAGGAGCCTGTCACCAGCAGGCTCCTTTTGCATGTTTATTGGGAGTTTTTGGCAAAACTAAAAAGGACCCTTTTTCAGGGCGAAAGGATGATTGATGCAATGAATCCTACCATACTTGCCGTTGCCATTTTCCTCATCACCTACGCCATTATTATCACGGAAAAAGCCAGCCGGTCGGCCATCGCCGTCTTCGGCGGTGCACTGCTGATCGTATTCGGAATCCTTAACCTCGATCAGGTTTTTGAAAAATATATTGAGTGGAATACCATTACGCTATTGATCGGCATGATGATTCTCGTAGGGATCGTCAACAAAACCGGCATCTTCCAATATGTTGCCATCAAGTCGGCCAAAGCGGCCAAGGGAAATCCGGTACGCATCCTGATTATCCTTTCCGTTTTCACCGCGGTCGCTTCGGCCTTTTTGGACAATGTGACCACCGTTTTGTTACTGGTTCCCGTCACCTTGGCCATCACCAATATTCTCGAATTGAACCCGACCCCGTTTTTAATCTCGGAAATTCTCGCTTCCAATATCGGCGGTACGGCCACACTGATCGGCGATCCGCCCAATATCATGATCGGGTCGGCCAATAAACATCTGTCGTTTAATGACTTCCTGCTCCATCTCTCCCCCGTCGTACTGATCATCATGATCGCCACTCTCCTGGTTCTTTACCTGATCTATCGGCGACAGCTGACCATCCCGGGGAAAAACGTGCAAAAACTGATGGAACTGGATGAAAGCGACTATATTAAAAACCCGGCTCTGATGAGAAAATCGCTCATCATTCTGGGGCTGACCATTCTCGCCTTTCTTCTGCATTCTGTCATCCACCTGGAAGCCTCGATCATCGCCATCACCGGGGCCACTCTCCTAATGATCGTGGGCTTGAACAAAGAAGAAGCGGAAGAAGCTCTGGACTCAGTCGACTGGGTCACGATCTTCTTTTTCATCGGACTGTTCACTCTGGTTGGAGGCTTGCAGGAAGTAGGGGTGATCAAATATTTGGCCGTCAAATCACTCGATCTCACCCATGGCGATATCCCTCTCACCTCGGCGCTGATTCTATGGGGATCCGGCTTTGCTTCGGCTACCATCGACAATATTCCCTTTGTCGCCACCATGATCCCGCTGATCCGGGATATTGCGGACAGCCTCGGTCTGTCCATCGATTCCCCTGCCATCAACGCCTTATGGTGGTCGCTCGCCCTGGGAGCTTGTCTTGGCGGCAACGGTACGCTGATCGGAGCTTCAGCCAACGTCGTCGTCGCCAATATCGCCGAACGGGAAGGAAAAGCATTCAGTTATTGGGATTTCCTGAAAATCGGCGCTCCGCTGACCCTGCTGTCGCTGCTGATCGCGCAGTTGTATCTGTACTTCCGCTACCTCATCCATTTTTAAAAAACGGGAAAATCAACGCCGGCAGAGGTGTCCCAGCGTTGATTTTCCCATGGCCGTTCATCTAGTATAGATAGATCATCCAACGGTCGATCTCCTTAAACCCGATCCTTTGGTAAATTCGCCCCGCCTCCGGGTTATCGTAAAAGAGGCAGAGTTCTTTTCCTTCCGCCAAAACATCGAGACATAATTTACCGATGCATTTGGAGGCCAGCCCTTGCCGTTTATATCCATCCAATGTGGCGACTCCGACTACCATCGCCGACAACGAATTTTCCGCCGCAGTTGAGGCAATCGATACCATTTTTCCATTTCGCTCTATATAATAAGTCCGCGAAACCCCTTTCTTCATATTTGTTTCCCGATCCTTCTCCGTTCCCACGTCGACGAATTCCGGGATTTGCCTGTACAGTTCCCCGATTCTGCCGATGTCCTGCAAACCGGCGCGTTTCACTTCGCGATAATCATCTTTCAACATGGCGGTGTCGCCTGTCAATTTCGCATAATGCAACTCCCGCTCCTTCACCAATCTTCTGCTTATGTAAGGATAAACCCGGCTGGTTACTGATTTCAGGCCGCTCAATAACCCAAAATCACCATCTTCCGAGATAATGGAAGCAAAGCCTTCGGCATCAAAATTTCCGGAAGCGGCATAAGGAATGAAATTTCTTTTGTACTTAAGCAGAACGGCACGCAGACGGCCATTTTCATCAAAATCGCCCCATACCTTCTGAAACTCCTGTTCATAACCAAAGGCCTCCAAATCGCCAAGGATAAAGAGATTTTCTGCGGACTTGGGCCGAAGCAATTCAAGGCACTTATCATGGTCGCGTTCGGATAATCTTCTGATCATGTAACTCCCCCTGGAATATCGCGATCAATCAATGCATCTGTCTGCGTCTGCACAGAAAGAAATTTCTGTATGATGACTCGCGATTTATCCCCTTAGTGATCACATTTCGTTTACTTTAAACAGTTTCTCCCCATTTCCGATTATTTTAGCAGATTCAAACTGTCTAAATCCATATGAAAAACAGACACCGACGGTATGCCGGTGCCTGCTGGGGCAAAACTTTTGCCTTGACCCATTTTTTTTAGAGGCGCTCACTTCAGGGAATCGAGAATATTGCGTACACTGGTGGAAAAAACGGACCCGGAGGCTGCATCCCAGTTGACCGACCAGGTCATGACCCCTCTGAATCCGGGGTATCCTTCCGGCTTCCTGAGTTTGTAGCTGCCGCCGTAGGAAATGCCTTTGACCAGATAATTTAGCGCTTTCTCGATCTCAGCCGGAGACGTATAACCTCCCGAAGGCGCTGCTGCCTGCGTCGCCGGGAGACCGATCGCAACCTGATCTTCCCTCAAGGCCGGAAACATGTTATTGGGATTGTTGGCAACAGGAAATCCGTGCAACAACATCTCCGCCATCGCAACCTGGAAATCAGCTGTTCCCTGTGTATAAGTCCGTCCGTCAAGACCGGTCATCGATCCTGAATTGTAGTGCTGAACATTGATATAGGTCAATTTGTCCCGAAGCCCGTAAATAACAGGCAGGTAGGCGCCCCACGGCCCTCCGTAGGCGGTATATCCCCCCTGGACATAAGCCGTTTCCGGTGCCATCGACAGGATAAAATCGGATCCGAAACGATCACAAAGCGTACGGACTGCCGAAATCAGATTGACAATCGCCGGTGTTTTCGGATTGCGGAAATCCGTATCGCCGCTGGCCAAGGATAAGGAACCGCCCTCAAGATCAATATCAATTCCATTAAAGCCATAGGTTTGAATCAGATTGGACATCGAGTTGATGAAGTTTTGTTTTGCCATCTCATCATTAAGCTGAATATGGCCATTGGCCCCTCCGAGCGAGATGACCACCTTTTTCCCGATGCTGTTCAGGTAGGCGATATCTGCCTTAAACTCTTCCGGAGTTGCATTGTATGGTGTAAATCCGACCTCACCGGGCGCTGCACCCGTCGGCTCGGCAAAAGCGACATTGATGACATCATATTTGGTTGATACATTTCGCAGTCGAATATTTGCCGATCCATTGTCAAAATTGTGCCAGTAACCGATAAGAAGCTTATTCCCGACACCGTCGCCGCTTACGGGGGAAGGATTGGTGGTAACCGTGACCGCATTACCTGCGGCAAAAACACCTGCGGGCAGAATGCTGAGCAGAAGCGTCAGGATCACCGCAACAGGAAACATCTTCGGCAATGCCCTCCAAACTGCAGCAAAACGGAGCCGTTTAAATCGAATCACGCAAGAACCACCCCTGTAAAACAAAATGAGAAATTACGGAAAATGCGGAAGAAAAACATCAAGTATTGGTATAGACAACCTATCAGACTCATGATTTATTATAGGGGTAATTTTTATAAAAATCAAATATTTCAACTTATCTGATGTATTTTTATCTACAAAAAATGAATTAAATCATCAACAACCCATTCCACCGTTCTTTCCGCTCAATTGTATAGACAACTCTACAAATATAAATTAGAATAATTATATATAGAATATTTTGTATTTTAAACCAGGAGGGTTGTTTCCATGGCAAAATCAGTTTTCTGGTCCAAAATGCTAACTGCCTGCATCATGATGTTGCTGGTTGGAGCCGGCACAATGACATTTGCCGCCAGTGCCTCCGCACACGGTTACATCGAGTCGCCGGCAAGCCGGGCTTATTTGTGCAAACAGGGGGTAAACACAAACTGCGGACAAATTCAGTGGGAGCCCCAGAGCGTCGAAGGACCGGGATCATTTCCGCAATCCGGCCCGCCGGACGGGCAACTCGCCGGAACCGGCCGCTTTCCGGAACTGAACGTACAAACAGAGAGCCGCTGGCAGAAAGTCACCATCCACGGGGGTGCAAACACCTTCCAATGGTACCTGACCGCGCCGCATGCCACAAAAGAGTGGAAATATTACATCACCAAGAAAGGATGGAATCCGAACAAACCCCTGAGCCGTGATGAACTTGAGCTTTTCTGTTATTACCCTGGTGACGGAAAACGGCCCCCAAATACAGTCACACATACGTGCAATGTTCCGACGGATCGCAGCGGCTATCACGTGATCTTGGGAGTCTGGGAAATCGCCGATACCGGAAACGCCTTTTATCAGGCGGTCGATGTGAATTTGGTGAACAATAATTTAGCTGCACAAAAATCGACACCCCAAAACACCGATGCCCCGATCCCCAGTATGATCAATTGGTTAAAATCTCTTTGGCCCGGTAATTGAAGTGAGCGCCACCGAAAGGGTTCTGAAAACGCCAGGCGTTCTTTAAAATCAAAACCTTTGCAACAATATGAGACACTGTGACCACGGTGTCTCTTTTTCCGTTCGGAACAGCGTTTTTTTCCGGCGATCATCCCCTGCGGTGCCGACAGCAAGCTTCTATTTCCGTTCTCGTTTTCATATTTTATAATTGTTATTGATTATGAGTACAACTCTTATAGGTGGGATGAAGATGGAACACTTTGTGACTGGGTATTTCGACGTGTTACGGGGTCGTATCCTGAAATTCCTGGAGGAAACTTCAGAAGAAGTCGCCGACCAAATGCCGCAAGGATTCAACAATACCATTCGCTGGAATGCAGGTCATATCCTGGTCGTCTCTGATGTGTTTTTCGGTTTGGAAAGTCTCCCCGCAAACTATAAAGAACTTTTCTGGCCCGGAACCAAACCGTCTGACTGGACAGGGGAAGTCCCGACGCTGGAGACATTAACTTCCCAATTGCGGGAACAAACGGCACAATTGAAAGAGGCCTTTTCCAACCGGTTGGAGGAAAAGCTGGAAAAACCCCTGAACTTCCCAAACAACCTCAACATCGAAACAGTTGGTGCGCTCTTTAGTTTCACAAACTCGCACGAAAGCCTTCATCTGGGCTATATGAATGCTTTGAAGCGGACCATTCAAGGGCAAATCTAATCTCCGCAAGCTTGATTCATGACATTCAACACGGGATGTCTCATCCCCGTTCCTGTCCCGCACGGGCGGAACTCCTGCTGCCGGCAGGCTGGCTCCCCCGTGCGTCCGACAATTCACATCTGTCAGAAATCGGCAGCACCATCCCCGTTCGGGCCAATGTAAAAGCGGGAAATCGCCCGATGACATAGAGGGAATTCAAATGGTCAAGACCTCCCCCACAAAAAACCACCCCATTTGATCAGGATTGGATCCGGCAATCTTTTTTTATGCCCGAATCCCCACCACTTGTCACCCTTTGTTCACTTCGCTTTTTATTTGTGAGGAACAGACCCGGAATGAAGATGATGGCAAGGATCATTGCAGAAACCAGGAATCCGGCATGATAACCCTTCAATCCATTCGCAATCGTCGGTTGTGATCCCTGTACGACAGTTGCGACAACAGTTGCAATCACAGCCGAACCAAAGCTTGAACCGAGATTTTCAATAATATTGATACCCACACCTGCTTCCGGAAGTTGTCTGCTGTCAAGTCCAGTATAAGCGTCACTCGTCAACGGGAGCATAATTCCCCCAAAACTGGTGCCACGGATGAACAGTACAACAGAAATCCAAATCATGCTTGTTTGATCAGTGATAAAGATAAGCGGAACAGATCCGATCAGCGAAAGAACCAGGCTAACCATAACCACATATTTGGCTCCGACCTTATCAATCATTTTTCCGATGAACGGCCTGGTAACGAGCATCCCGAGTCCCTGAGGGATTAACGCAAGCGCTGCTTCGATGGCCGTGAAGTGACGGAAGTTTTGGAAGAACAACGGAAGGATTAACATGGGACCCATGACGGCAATATTCGCCAAGAACAAACCGATGCTTGATGCCAGGAAGCTCTTGTGCGCAAACAAATTCATCGGCAGCACGGTTTGATTCTTTCTGATTCGGTTATATCCAAGGTAAATTGCTGCCAAAACAAGGCCAATACCCATCCATCGGATTGTTTCGCCATTGTTAAATGATGCATGGTCGGCCGCTTTCGTAATCCCGTAGATCAATGCCGCACTTATCAAGGACAAATTGATCATCCCAAAAACATCGAGTTTACTGTCTCTGTTGAATGGTTCAAATTCCGGAATCGTTCTCATCATCAGTGGTGCAGCAATCAAAACGATAAATACGTTGATGAAGAAAATCCACTGCCATGATGCCCCCTGGACGATGAGCCCCCCGATGACAGGTCCCAAAATCGGCCCGAAGATCATGGGCGTGCTGACAATCGCCATCACCTTCCCCAGATTTTCCGGACCCGCTGTTTTAACCAAGAGTGTGGACATGAGCGGGGTGATAATCCCGGCACTGAATCCTTGGAGGATCCGGAGGAAAATGAAACTGGAAATGTCCCAACTGATTCCGGCAAGAACGGAAGTGACACCAAAAGCGATAACCGTGCCGATGTAGATCTTCTTTCCATTAAATTTGTTCATAAGCCATCCAGATAGCGGAACTGCCATCGCAAGGGCTAACACATAACCTGTAATGGCCCACTGAATCGTGTCCAAAGTTGTGTTGAACTCCTTACTCAGTTGGTCGACGGCGATGTTCACCATGGTTGAGTCAAGCATTGGCGCAATTGCTCCCAATGCAATAGCCCAGGCGGCCATGAGAATTTCTTTTGGCAATCCTCTATCTTTTGTCTGATCTTTCGTCATAAAACCCCCCCTTAAACGAGGCATTATTATTTCCTAGGAAACATAATCAGGTTATCGTGTTTTTGTTTCCTTGTCAACAATCAAACAACAATAAAAAGGCAGCCTGCTCCTTAATGGACTTGGGCTGCCCGGGATTGGATTACATTTTCATTATTGAAATTGATTCCTGTCTACTATCTGCCACCCTGTTTCTTTATTTCTTCATCTAAATGCCTTCTGTATTTTTCCACAAAGCGAAGCATACTGTCATATTCTTCCTCGGTGATCTGCTCGAATACAGCTTTATCCCGCTCTTGAAACTCTTTGTGAAGCTCTTTATGAATTTTATATATTTCCTTCCCCTGCTCAGTAAGCCTGAAATAGATTTCCTTCTTGTTATTCGGCCTCTGGTAACTCTCGATCAGTCCTTTTTCAATAAGCTTCCTGGTTATTTTGCTTATCGCACCTCTGGTCATATAAAGGGATTCCGCAAGTTTGGTCACGTTGGGATGCACATGATTTCCGATGTATTCGATGCAATGCACTTCAGAAGGCTTATAACCCTTAAGCCTTTCTTCCATCTTAGGCTTATTAAGCGAGACATACTTGTTGAACAAGTCCCGGAAACCCATAATAAGCTGGTCTTTTTTGTTCATCTCCAGTCCCCCGCTTTCGATCCGTTAACTCTATTATATTTTTTGTTTCAACTCCCTTGGCTTTAAGAGATTTACAGTTTATCCCTTTTCCCTCCCATTATACCAATCCCCATGCAGGAGGGGATTGGGTATTCAGCGACTGACCATTTCAGGCGGCACAGCTTTAAATCCCCGAAAAATTGAATCTTTGGTCTCTTCGCTAATGAGATAATTCCGAACCTCATTTTCGGAAATCCACTGATATGCAGAATGATCTTCACTTAATCGGATATTTGCCGGGTCATCTGCAAGCCTAACCAAAAAAACGACTTCCACTGTATGTCTGTTTCCGTTCTCCGAAAGATAAGAAAAGACTTTGTACGGCTTGACGACTTCAACATTTAAATCCACTTCTTCGCGAAATTCCCGTTTCAGCGCATCACCCGGGTCTTCACCAAAATTAACCTGTCCTCCGGGCAACTCATAATATCCGGGCAAAAAAGTTTCTCGTGAAGACCGCTCCACAATAAGCGTCTTTCCCTGATGATAAATAAATCCTGTACAAACAATTTTCTGATACACTCCAATCCCTCATTTCATCCTATTTGATTCCCCCGTACAAAAACTCCGAATCTGCCTGATCCGGTATTGAGCGATGTGAAACGCTCAATTATTTTTCACAACTGCATTTTTAAACGATTACACAGACTTTACTTCTTCTCCTGCTCCCGATTAAAGATGATAAAAGGGGCAGATCCGGTCATCAGCCCCATCTGCCCCGTTCACGCGGTTCCCAGCTCTCCTTTGTCTCCTTTCTCTAAACACAGACTCCTCTCCGAAAAGTTCCTTCTCTTTAAAACTCCATTTCTCCAGAGAAGGAAGGTTCGGTAATCTGTATTGAAAATTGCGATATATCAAGGCCCCTACAATCAACGTTCGAGAATGTCCGCTGTCAGTAGATCTCACCTGATGGTATAGTCTTGTGACAGACGGACGCCATATCAAAACAACTCCTTTGTTTTTACTCCAAGCATAAACATTTATTTTGGTTTTTCAATATTCCGAATCAAAACACTTTAGCTGACTAACATTAGAAGTTCATCGGAAGGTTCCCCGATTCCGGAAAAACAAAAAGGGCTCCGCATTTGCGAAACCCTTGTGTTTTGGCGGAGAGGGTGGGATTCGAACCCACGGTACGAGTTGCCCCGCACAACGGTTTTCGAGACCGCCTCCTTCGACCACTCGGACACCTCTCCATATATATGAAGTACCAGACACTAAAACATTTTATAGGATAAATAAAAAAAAGTCAAGGAAAAAAGGGCAGGGGAGAAACAGTTTTTGCCCTTTTTCCCTTGGTGAAGAATGTGGCGGGAAATGGTTTCACTTTGCTCCTTACGCCGCTTCCCCTTCTCCTCGGGCGTAGGCATTCCCCTTTTCCCGGTCGTATTGTTTTTCCCAGGTGGAGATGACAACTGCAGCAAGGGAGTTGCCGACAACGTTGACGGCGGTGCGTCCCATATCAAGGATGCGGTCGATACCGGCGATAAAGGCGAGCCCTTCTAGGGGAATCCCCACGGAACCGAGGGTTGCCAGCAAGACGACAAAGGAAACGCCCGGAACTCCGGCTATGCCTTTTGAGGTTAGCATCAGGACAAGTACGAGCATGATCTGTTTTTCGATCGGCATATGGATATTGTACATCTGCGCGATAAACAAAGCCGCCAGCGCCTGATACAGGGTGGAGCCGTCCAGGTTGAACGAATACCCGGTCGGAATGACAAAGGAAGTGATCGATTTGGGACAGCCGAATTTCTCCATTTTCTCCATGATGCGCGGGAGAACGGTTTCAGAACTGGCGGTGGAATAGGCCAGGATCAATTCGTCTTTCAGGATTTTGATCATTGTCCACAGATTGACCTTGCAGACGAATTTGGCAACGAGCCCAAGGATCAGGATGACAAACAAGATCATGGCTCCGTAAACGGACAACACCAGTTTCAGCAGCGGAACCAGGGAGTGAATGCCGAACTTGGAAATGGTCACCCCGATCAGGGCAAACACGCCGAACGGGGCAAACCGCATCACCTTGTTGGTCACCCAGAACATCGCATCCGACGCCCCTTTGAAAAAGGCCAGCACCGGCTTTCCTCTTTCCCCGATGGCGGCAACGGCCAAACCGAACATGACGGAGAAAAAGATGACGGCCAGCATGTCGCCATTGGCAAAGGCGGCAAACGGATTTGTCGGTACAATTCCGACAACGGTGTCGACAAAGCTGTGAGTGTTTTGCTGATTCGCCGTATCCACATACGACTGAATATCCGTTTTCGTCAGCTGTTTCATATTCACGCCGTCACCCGGCTGAACGATATTGGCCACGAGAAGGCCGACGATGATCGCAATCGTGGTAATGATCTCAAAGTAGAGAATCGTTTTTCCGCCCAGCTTGCCCAGCTTCTTCACATCCCCCACCCCGGCAACACCGACGACCAAAGTGGAGAAGACAATCGGGACGACGATCATTTTAATCAGATGCAAAAAGATATCGCCCACCGGCTGCAGATAGGTTTCTACAGCCGGATTCCCGTAAAAGACGGCTCCTACTGCAATCCCAAGCACCAAACCGATCAGGATCTGCCACGCCAGACTAATCCGTTTCACACGCGCACCTCCGAATATTCGTATTTATCAGGTTAAAAAATGGTCAATATAATACGCCGACAACAGACAATACCATGGTTTTCAACATTTCAAACGAAAAATCCCACAAAGTGATGATACAGCCTTGAGCCGAAGGGTGTTGATTCAGATACTGCTCCGCCGCCATTCCCAAGACCAAGCCGATAAAAAGTACACGCCAAAGACCTTCCCGTTTCACGGGGCATCCCTTCGTGTAAAACACCCTCATTTCTTCTTCGGGGGTGAAGAAGGTAATTTTATTATAGAAATGAACCTACAAAAACCTATAAAAACGTACAAAAATTTGACACACTTTTTCGAGTAATGAAAATGAAATTAAAACAGCCCTCTCCCCACTCGGGGAAAAGGCTTACTCCATCGCCATCATCCTGGCATCTTCATACAGATTGCTGATAAATTTGCGCATCTGCACCCGTGGATTCATCTCGCTGCTTTTCACCGCACCTTTGCTCTTTTTCATTTCCTTGATCAGGCGATGAATCTCTTCCAGATCAAAGTAGCGGTGCGCATAGTTCTCAAAGTTAATATTGTGAAAATCATCCGAGCCGAGATAGGCCATATAGTGCATGGCCCGAATGATCGCCCGGCGGATGCGCGCCTCCATCGCCTTCACTTCTTTGGCAATCTCGGTCTCCTTTTTCGCGGTGCCCAGCCGCTCCTCGGCCACTTGCTGAAACAGGGCCTTCAATATCGGAAACTCCGTCCCTGCCCGTTCTTGATTCCGCTCAAGAATGCGCAGAATATCCAGCAGATCGGCACTTCCGCTCTCGCTGTTGATCGACAGTTCCTTCAAGATGGCTTTTCCCGCGTCGGCCAGACTTCGTCCAGGCTGTTTTCCTTTTTGCCCTTCCATCAGGCGGCCCGACTGATACCCCAGAACCCCCTGGGTAATGCTGTGGATCAGAGCCTCTTTGCGGATCATCTCGCAAATATTGGTCAGGATGCGGTTTACCTCATTTCGGACAATCGGTTTGGTGATATAGTATTCGATCTTGAGCGCATACGCTTCTTCTTTGATCTCCTCGCTGCTGAACTGGGAGATCATCACGATTTTGCCTTGAAAATCCTGCAGTTGCCGTATCGTTTCCAGGCCGTCCCGCTCCGGCATCATCTGATCGATCAGAAGAATATCAACCCGCTTCATCCTGAGCAGATTGCTGTCGATCTGCGCACCGTTCTCCGCTTCACCCACCACTTCTCCGAGACCGCCTTCTTCAATAATTTCCGCCAAAATCCATCGGGTGGTTTTATCATCATCGACGATATAAAAACGCATCGTCTCACCCCCTTAACAACCGCTCAACCGGCAAGTGAATGGTAAAAATCGTTTCGCGCCGGTCCGGGGAGCTTTTCACTTCAATGCGCCCACCCAGCTTTTGCACTTCTTCTTTTACGTAAGATAAACCCAGTCCGGAAAAGGGATCTTTTCGCTCGAGGAGTTTCGTCGTGTAGCCCGCTTCAAATATGCGTTGCAGCCGCTTGGCCTGGATGCCCGGTCCATTGTCCGCAATGGTGAAGGTCAGCCAGTTCTTGCGGCGGCGAAGGGAAATGCGGATCATGCCTTTCTTTTCGATCGCTTCCACGCTGTTGGATACCAAATTGTTGATCAGGGACAAAACCGTAAACGCATCAATATATAGTTCGCAATTTTCAGTATCAAGAGAGATGTGGATCTCTTTGTTCAATTTTTCGGCATAGTATTGATTGGCGCGTACGACGATATAACCGAGTTCATCCAGCCGAATCCGGTCCGGGGAGCTCTTTTTGGACAGCAGCTTGGACAGAATGGAGATGATCCGCTTATTATCCTGTTTAATATCATGCACTTTCTTGGCCATTCCCAGCACATCCTGGGCATGGCGGATCACTTCGGGATGACCGCTAGCCGACCCGATTCTCATCAGACGCCGGTACAGCTCCTGTCCGTCCTTGGTGATTTCATCAGCATATTGCAACGTCTTTTCCAGGTGAATATTCACTTCATACAAATGGGATTCCAACATGATTTTCTGATCTTCCTGCACTTTTTTGTCTTTAAAAACGCTAAAGATCACCCCGAGGACAAAGAAGTTGCGCACAAAGGCAATCAGGACAATCTTCCCGACCATCGGTACGGAAAACGGTTCGTCAGATAAAAAGTGGCGCAATGCCAATTCGCTCAAACTTGCGACAATCTCCACGCCCATCCCCAAAAACCCGATCACTTCGGCTTCCTGTTGAAAACGGTTTATTTTCGCCAAATGAAAAAAAAGACCATAAATGATATAAAAGATGCTGGCTGGAATATGAGTTCGTACGGATAATAAAAAGTCAAACGGCACCGAATTGAAAAAATCAAGGGAGATGCGCAGAACGAGAACGGCAAACCCGACAATCACTCCGGAGATGACCGGATGGATTTTGCGGATGACGAACAAAAAGAAGAAAAAGATGGGGATTCCGAAGCTGACCCGGTAGTCGTCATGGAACGGCCGGATGTTAAATTCCCCGGCCAGCGGGACCAAAATCGCCATCAGCAAAACCAGGATGCGGTTATCCTTTAACAGCCGAATGATTCTTCCCCCTTCCATCATGTGCTGGTTCTTTTATTATACCGGATTGGCCGTTCCATTTTTACTCATTTGTCCGATTCCGTGCCGCTTCTTTCTCCAGTTTTCGTTTTTGCCGCAGCCTGCGGAAAAAATCGGACAAGAGAGCAGCACACTCCTCCTGCAATACATCGGTAACCACCGCCGTCTGGTGATTAAAACGCCCGTCGTCAAGCAGATTCATCAAAGTTCCTGCACACCCCGCCTTCGGATCGGCTGTCCCGTAGATGACGTTGGCGATCCGCGCCTGGAGAATCGCCCCGGCACACATGGGGCAAGGTTCCAAAGTAACGTACAAGTCGCAGTCATTCAACCGCCATCCGCCGACCGCCCCTGCCGCTTCACGAATGGCGATGATCTCCGCATGCGCTGTCGGATCATGGGTCGTCTCACGCAAATTGTGCCCGCGACCGATCACTTCACCATTTCTGACAACGACCGCACCGATCGGCACCTCCCCGATCTCTTCCGCTTTTTTTGCTTCTGCCAATGCTTCGCGCATAAAGGTTTGATAATCCATGATGTCGTTCGCTCCTTCTCCATAAAAAAGCTGACCTCTCCGGCCAGCCATCTGCTGCATCTGCTAGTGTCGGGCGGAGGATGTTCCGGGTGCGCAATCGGAACAAACTCCATAGATTTCAAACTTGTGACCGGTAATCGCAAAATTTTCCGGGTTACCGAGAATGGCATTCATCGGACAGAGGTGGATCGTACGCGTTCTGCCGCATTCCGTGCAGATAATATGGTGATGATGATGCTCTCCGCCGCAATGAAACCGGTAGCGGCGCTCCCCGTTCCATTCCGTTGCTTCGACAATGCCCAGCTCTTCAAACAAGGCCAGATTGCGGTAAACCGTATCAAAGCTGAGTCCCGGAAAATCGGCTTGCATCAGGTCGAGCACTTCTTTGGCGGTCAAATACCGCTGCTGCTCGGCAAAGATATTTAAAATCGTCTCCCGTTTCCCGGTGTTCTTATATCCTTTTTCCTTCAGCAGGTCCAGCGCTTTTTGCAAATTCATGTATCTCGCCCCTGTGTTAATCCTCTCTTGGGTTCTCGCTACTATTTTAACCTATTTTTCGGCGTCGAAATAGAAAAAGCGATTTCTTGATGAGCAAAATGAGCAAAAAGATGACGATGGAGACAAGGACGATTGTTCCGCCCGAAGCCCAATTGAGATAGTAAGCCGCAAACAGGCCGCATAATACAGCGATTTGTGCAAAGATCACCGACCAAATACAAGTCTGGCGGAAACTGTTCGTAAACTGCAAACTGGCAGCAACCGGAATGGTCATCAAAGCGGAAACGAGCAGGATGCCGACCACGCGGATCGAAGCGGCGATCACCAGGGCAACCACCACGATAAACAAGAAATTAAGCAACCGGCGGGGAATCCCTGTCAGGAATGCATGTTCTTCATCAAAAGAAAGTGCGAATAATTCCTTGTAAAAGATAAGAAGAAAAAGAAGAACAATGCCGCTGACCACCGCCATCAACAGCAATTCCTGCCGGCCGACCGCCAGAATGCTCCCGAACAGGTAACCGGCGATGTCAACATTAAACCCGTTCGCCGCACTGATCAGAACAACGCCCAAACCGACGCCGCCGGAGAGGATGATCGGAATGGCGATCTCCTGAAAGGTGCGGTACAGACGGCGCAGTTGTTCCACAAAGACGGAACCGATCACCGAAAAGACCATGCCCAGATAAATCGGATTGAGCCACCCGGCCCAGGCAAAATCCTTTTGCAGCAACAGCCCGGCTGCCACACCCGAGAGAGTGACATGAGACAAGGCATCGGCGATGAGGGACATTCGCCTCACCACGAGGTAAACACCGACAAGCGGGGAAATCAAGCCGATCATAACACCCGCCAGCCATGCATTGCGCATCCATTCAAACTGAAACAGCATCTCAATCATAGCGAAAAGAGTGCCCGGATCCCGGCACTACCCTCCTATCCAATTTTGAATTTACCTTTTTAGTGTCCGTGGCTGACCAATTGGATCTCATGCCCGTAAGTGGCAGACAAGATCTCTGTTTGCTTGCGCTCAAATTCGTCCGGCCGACCGTGGAAGGTAAGCCGTTTATTCAGGCACGCCACCCGGTCGACATGAGAAGAGAGGACACTGAGATCGTGCGTCACCATGAGCAAAGTCAATCCTTCCTCCCGGTGCAAGACGGCCAGCAGGTCATAAAACTGTGCCGTCGATTTGGCATCGATTCCCACTGTCGGCTCATCCAGCACCAACAGCCGGGGATCGGATACCAATGCCCGGGCAATAAAGGCGCGTTGCTGCTGCCCGCCGGACAGTTTGCCGATGTTCTGATCCCGAAACGCCGATAACCCTACTTGGGCAATCACTTCCTCCACCTTTTCCCAGTCCTGCTTTTTCATGCGGCGAAATAATCCGAGTGAACCATACAGCCCGGAAGCAACCACTTCTCTTACCGTCGCGGGGAATCCGCTGTTAAAGCTGTTCGATTTTTGCGAAACGTATCCGATTCGGCTACGTTCCCCGAGCGTGCGAACCGGCTGGCCGAAGAGGAGCACCTCACCTGCCTGCGGCTTCAACAAACCGAGAATGCATTTGACCAGAGTGGATTTTCCCGAACCGTTCGGTCCGACAATCCCAAGGAACTCCCCTTGTTTCACCGTCAAATCAATTCCGTCCAACACTGCCTGTTCCTCATAAGAATAATGGAGATTTTTGATTTCAACCACATTTTCTCTCATCGGGATACGCCCAGAGCTTTGGCCAAATTTATCTTATTCTCCTCCATGAGGGAGAAATAATCTTTCCCCTGGGCTTTTTCCTCCTTTGTCAGTCCTTCGATCGGATTGAGCACACCCGCTTCTGCTTTTACATCCCGCTTCACCACTTCCGCAATCTTCCCGCTCACCAGCGTCTCAAACAGGATGACATGAATATGGTGTGCCCGCAGCTGCTGAATAATTTGTTCCAACTCCCGCGGACTCGGTTCATCCTCCGGAGAAAGTCCGGAAACCGCCAGCTGATGGAGTCCGTACCGTTTGGCCAGATAACCGAAAGCGGCGTGGGAAACGGCAAACTCCTTCTGCGGCGCCTTATCGGCCAACTCTTTGAATTCCTGATTCAACCGGTCAAAGCGCCGGGCCAGCTGCTCGTAATTTTTCTCATAATCAGCACGGTGTTTGGGATCTTTGGCAATCAGAGCGTCGCGGATCGCCAAGGCTTCCTGTTTGGCAAGCACCGGATCCAGCCATACATGCGGGTCACGTGAACTTCCCGAGTGGCCATCTCCTTGCTTCCCTTCCTCCTCCGGGGATAATAAACGAATGTGCCGGGTTGCATTGACCACTTCCGTCTTCTCCGGATCCAGGGACTGTTTCACCTTCTCCGCGTAAGGGTCAAGACCCGCCCCGTTATAGATGAAGAGATCAGACTGGCTAAGCAGCATCAAATCCCGGGGCTTGAGATCGTAATCGTGCGGCTCCACTCCCGGCGGAACCAGATTGGTCACTTGTACGTGGGAGCCCCCGATCTTCTCGGTAAAATCCTCCAATGGATAAATACTTGTGACCACTTGCATTTTTCCTGACGGAGCCCCAACGTTTCCACTCTTGCCGCAACCGGACAATATGAGGGTGAATACCGACCCAAGCATCAAAATCGACAACCATTTTTTTCGCATAAAAACTCCACCTTTAAACAGATTAATTCCGATTCCGGTGATCTGTAGCCATTTCCGGTCAGAAGGGCTCCCCACCCTGTCAAACTTCCTACTCATTATATACCGATGCCTGGTAATTGTAAATCGTAAATATTACGATTTAGAAAGGTGATAAGGTTATTTATCATTGATAGATAATCCGCTCCCTTATTCTTCATTAGTTTCGGCGTGAAAGACTGAAAATATAAAAGAAAGCATTCCGTCTTTCTCCTCACAAACCGGAGATGAAACTCACGATGTCAGAATAAAGAAAGGTATGTCAGACAAAACGCAGAATCGCAAAATGAATTCCCACTTTTACAGATTCACGTCGGCTATTATCGTATGATTGAGTGCCAAAAAAAATCAGGCTCCCCAAGATAAAAAGGAAAGCCTGATTTTTTTGCTTATGCATTTTTCAATTTGAGAATCGCCTTTTTCATCATCGGTTTGCCCAGGCGGAGATGAATTTGCGTCACCGCCAGGGAGAAGGCCAGCACAATCAGCAACAGAATGAGGTCATGGACGATCACCTGTACATTCCCGTTAGTTAGCGCCATCCGCAAACCCTGAACCGTGTAGGTCATCGGCAAGTAGGGATGAATGCTTTTAAAGAAGGATGGCAACAGCTCGACCGGATAGGTTCCTCCGCTGGACGCCAACTGCAACATCAAAATGATAATCGACAGAAAACGTCCCACGTTTCCCAGGAGCGCGACCAACATCTGGTTGATGCCGATAAAGGTGACGGACATCACCAGCGCAAACAGGATAAACCACCCCGGCCGCACCGGTTTGAGATCAAGCGCAAACATCAGTACGGAAGTGAGGATGGCCGCCTGCCCCAGTCCGATCAGTCCTCCCGCTGTCAGCGATAACGGTTCCCCTTTGTCCTTCAGGACGCGGTACAGGTCGACAATGGTAAACAAGAGCATGGCCCCGACCCAGAGAGAAAGCGAGATGAAATAAGGTGCAAATCCTGTCGCATAGTTCGGAACCGGATGAAGGGAAGTTTCTTTCACCCGCACCGGATCGGAAATCACTTCTTCCTTTTTGCCAGCGCCTTGCAGCTCGTTTTTCGCTTTCTGCACACCCTCATTCAAACCGTCCGCCAACTGCGCTTGCCCTTGCCCGATTTTCTCCAGCCCGCCGGCCAACTGCTCCGAGCCCGCTTTTAACTTTTTCACTCCTGCCAGCATCTGGTTTTGACCGTCCGCCAACTTGCCGGCTCCCGCAGCCAATGCGTTCACGCCGTCAACCAGTCGGTTCGCATCGCTTCGCATTTGCTTGATTTTCGCCACTTCACGATCAAATTGATCGGTCATTTTTTGCGAACGATCGGCGATTTGCCGGCGCAGGCTTACAATTCGGGACCAATCCTTTTCGATCTCGGGCAGTTTGGCCTGAACGGAATTCAACTTTCCGCTGGTTTCCGCCTGATAATGGCCAGCTTGCGCGAGCGATTCCTTCAATTTGGCAAAATCGCGGTCTGCCGCCAAATCGGGATGCTGGCGCACCAATTGGTCAAGATAAGCTTGCGATGCTTCCAGCCCCTGTTTTTCTTTTTGCGAAGAAAAGGAAGCTTGCTCTGCATTTTGTTTCAGCATTGCCGTGGTTGTACCCGGATCTGGAAGCGGCTGTTCCGCCAGTTGCTGAATCACCGTATTGACTTGGTGAACAAAGGATTGTGCTTCATCGATCTTCTTCCAAGGCAACTGATTGATTTGCTCCTTCGCTTGAGCCACATGCTGATGCAATTCGTTCAGCCCGGCCAGCATGCGAAGCTGTCCCTTTTCCATTTCCACAGCCGCCGCCTGAAGCTTTCTCAGTCCATCGGTCATTCTCCCCGCTCCAGCTGCCGCCTCACCCGTTTTTTCCGCCAACTGGCCGGCCCCGTCGGCAGCTTTGGCCAAATCCCGGGTGGAATTGGCCAGCGAATCAAATATCGCCTTGACGTAGACATGGGTCAGTTTTTCATCGAGGTTTTTGACCAGCGTTTTTTGAATCGAATCGCCGATTTTTTCGGTCAGGTAGTTATTGCTCTCATCATGGACATACTCCAGTTCCCCTTTGAGCGGCTCGGGACTGCTTACGGATACGGCCTTGGCTGAAAATTGACGGGGAATCACGATTCCGAGGTAATACTCCCCGTTCGCCAATCCTTGATTCATTCTTTCACGGGAGACAAATTCCCATTTCACTGTGTGATCTTTTCGCAGTTCATCGACCAGGTCAGCACCGGCATGAACCGGTTCACCATCTTGCACCGCCCCCCGGTCCTCATTCACCACCGCCACCGGCAGCTTATTCAAATTGGCGTAAGGGTCATAAAAGGCTGATAAATAAATAAAACTGTAGACGAGCGGAATCAACAAAATTCCGATCAGCGCCAGACGCATCGGCTTGTTTGCCCAAAGACGCCGCAAATCGTCGGTGGCGTTGAAGCCGAAGGTATGAGGTTTCGCCCTCATCGGCCGCACCCCTCCCATCGCATTATGAACTGACTGGTCAGTACAAAAATAATAACTCTCCCCCTGCAAAATTGCAAGAGAAGAGCAGCCTAATATTGCGACGATTTTGTTATACTTCCGAGCAGAATCTGATGCAGGGTGGAAATCATGACGGGTGATGCTTCCTCAATCTCCTGCTCTGTCAACTCATCCAAACTGTAGATCTTTTGCAATACGACAAAACTGGCCGACCCAAAAATGCTGTTCGCCACTTCCTGCGGCTGACTGATGAAAAACTCCCCGCACTCCATTCCTCTGATCAACACCGCTTCGATTAACCCGAGATAGTCGCGGACTTTCAAACGAAACTGCCGCTGCCGTTCCTTCGTTCCAAATGCTTCATTGATCAAGAGTTTGGCCAGCTTGCTGTTTTGCACGAAAAACTGAACATGGCTGGCGATCAATGCTTTTAGCTGTTCCGTCGGTGACTCGTGCAAATCCACATTTCTCCGCGCACAGTCGATCAGCTTCTGCATTCCCTCATTCATCAGCCCGATAAACATTTCTTCCTTGCTCTTAAAATGGTAATAGATCGTACCTTTCGCAACCCCCGCCACCTGCGCGATATCATCCATCTTGGCCTGGTCAAATCCACTTTCGGCAAAAACCTCAACAGCTGCTTGAAAAATCATATCCACTTTTTCGTGACGCATTCCGATCCTCCAAAAATATCCTGTCTTTACAGAGAGACTACATTCAGTATAAAGGATGTAAGGGTTTTTATGAAGCTTTCAAAAGACATTTTCCAGTTTTCAAATGCAATGCAACAGAAAAGTTCTTATTTTATCAATGGTATCAGGACTTTTCCACAGACATATCCACATATCCACAACTTTATCCACAGTATCCACAATATATTGTGGTCATTCTCATAACCCTTCCGATGGGATGCCTACCAATTGCTTTTTTTCTCTGTCCCGCCCCCTGCCCCCGCTAATCGTAATAACGCAGTTGTAACTTATTCCTCATATGAAGTATCTAATCTTATATTCGTATATTAAGCATGAATTTGGGGAACTTGCCAATGTCTGCAAGGCAAAAAAAAATAACTGCCATACAGACAGTTCACCGTACGTTTTGTATTGAAACTTATACAGGCATAGCACTGCTTTTTTGCAATATGTATTGGTGAAACTCCGTCAGTTGACGGTAACTGTTCACGGGAACCCGCAGCCGGTCTTCCAAGCCTATGCGCACAAACATCCCCTCGTCTTTCGCTTCCTGGAAGGGGTATTGTTCAAGCAACCAAAGCGCATTTTCCAAAAAATCGGCCACGCCCGAACCAAAATAACAGCCGCAATAACCCATACCGACTTTTTGTTTTTTCATCCGCTGATACGCTTCAATGTTCCCGTTGCGTTTTTCCGTCATCATCCGTACGTAGAAGTCAACTGATTTCGGCGGAAATCCCAGTGTAATCCCAAGGACGCGGTCAATCTCGCCTTTTGTAAACCCGGTCCGCTCCATGTCCGCTCGGAAACGGGTACGCAACGCTTCATCCTGAAAGAATAAATAAAATGCCTTTCCGTCAAGCAAATCATACGCCTTGTCGTCAACATACGGATATTTTGCCAACAACGTATCCAATTTTTCCGTGGTGTACTTGTGGTTCGGAACCTCCAAAAATGCGGGTTTGTACCCTTTCAAAAAAGCGTCTACCGTTTTCATTGGCTCGACTCCTTGTGCATGGATGCCAATACCTATTCCATATCATAACGACTATTCCTTGTGTCAAAAAAGAAAACACCCGCAAAAAGCGCGGGCGCCTGAGCTTAGCCGTCATACTCTTCGTAACCACATTCGCTACAAACTACGTAGCCGTCCTTCGTTTTCTGCAACTCCCCTTCACCGCAACGCGGGCACCTTTCATAAGAGATCGCCAACCACTCAAATATGTTAAGCATACCGGATGCCTCCTGAAGATTTGATCTGCTGTATTCGGTGACGTGGTCGAGGTTATATTTTCCGTATATTCTTATTTTTATGAATTAGACAACGGAAGTCAACGGATTTATACAGAATTTTTTTATAATTAACTTCATTTCTATTCTCGGTCATCTGGCAAGGTCGCCTGATCTGCTATATACTTACACAAAGCCAATCCGGCAGGACGCTTGCATAAACGAATTTCAATCCGCATTTTTGCTTCCGTTTTCACCCATAAAAATAACCGCCTTTCTTCCCGTGTGTCACACGGTTTAGGCGGCAGGGAACCACGCGGTTTAAATCAGCGGTTAAATCCGCGTCATTACCAGGTTGGCGCACCCGAGAGGACTCGAACCTCCGACACGCGGTTTAGGAAACCGCTGCTCTATCCTGCTGAGCTACGGGCGCATAAAATTTCTTTATAAAATTATACATGAAGAGCGTTCCGTCCGCAACCTCTTCCCCTGCGATGATGACAAAAGAAGCAGGATTCCTGCCGGAAGGACCCGCTTCTTTTGTTTTGATGGTTTTACTGCACTTCCACCTGGTAATCGGTCAACCAGTCGTTTAGCTGTAACCAATAAGCCAGCAAGGCAGGGACGTTCATCAGTTGACCGAACCACGGCAGGTGAATCTTGGTCAGATCTTGCTCGATAAACTCTTGGACTGCTTTCCGATCGAGCAGGTGGAAGAGCGGGGAAGCCGGATCTTCAGCCAGACGTTTTACCTTTTCCCGCATTATGCGCAAATAGTCCGGATGATGCGTTTTGGGGTAGGGACTCTTCTTGCGCTCGATCACTTCATCCGGCAGGATGCCTTTCATCGCATGGCGGAGGAGTCCTTTCTCCCTGCCATTGTGCGCTTTCATCGCCCAAGGTACATTCCAGACGTATTCCACCAAATGATGATCGCAAAACGGCACACGCACTTCCAGACCAAAGGCCATGCTCATGCGGTCTTTTCGATCAAGGAGGGTCGGCATCCAGCGCGTGAGATTTAAATAAAACAGTTCGCGCATCCGTGCCTCCGTGGCGTTATCTTCCGACAGGCGCGGAACTTCCGCCAATGCTTCTTCATAGCGAGTTTGCACATATTCGAGCGGACGGATTCGCCTGACGATGTCGGGGGAAATAAAGGGAATTCGCTTTTCCACCAGCCGCGCCCACGGGAAGGTATCCGCATTCACCATTTCCTCGCGATGGAACCAGGGATAACCGCCAAATACCTCATCTGCGCACTCTCCAGACAAAACCACCGTCATTTTCTTCTTTATTTCCCGGGAAAAGAGCAAAAGAGAAGCATCCACATCAGCCATTCCCGGAAAATCCCGCGCGATCATGGCCTCTTTCATATGGCTGAACAGTTCATGATTGTCAATCATCACAATATGGTGATCGGAACCGATATGTTCTGCCATCAGTCGCGCCCACGGGCCATCCGCATTCGGCTGAAATTCATTGACGCTGAAATGTTTGTCATTATCGATATAGTCGACAGAAAAGGTGGAGAGAACACCACGGTTTTCCTCTGCAAATACACGCGCGGCACAGGCGGAAATCGCGCTGGAATCCAATCCCCCGGACAACATGGTCCCAATCGGCACATCCGATACCAATTGCCGTTTGACCGCATCGGCAAAAAGCTCGCGCACCCGGTCAACGGTGGTATCAAAGTCATCTTCATGATGCTTGCTGACCAGTTCCCAATAGGGCCGGGCAAAAACCCCGTCGCGTCCCACCTTCATCGCGAAACCGGGGCGAAGTTCCTCTACATCCTTAAAAATGCCTGACCCCGGAGTGCGGGCCGGGCCGATTGCCAGTACCTCGGCGATCCCCTCATCACCGATCACCGGACGCACCAGCGGATGGGCAAGTAAAGACTTCACCTCGGAACCGAACAGGAAAGAACTGCCGACACGCGCATAAAAAAGCGGCTTTACTCCGATGCGGTCCCGCGCCATAAACAGTTGCTGTTCCCGTTCATCCCAAACGGCAAAAGCAAAAATGCCGTTTAAGTACTTCGGACAATCCATCCCCCATTCGGCATAGGCCGTCAAAACCAACTCGGTGTCGGAGCGGGTTCGCAAATGATGACCCAGCGAGAGCAACTTGAGTCTCAGTTCCTGCATATTGTACAATTCACCATTGTAAACGATCACCAGTTGATTATCGCCGAATCTTTTGATCATCGGCTGGGTGCCCCCCTCCGGATCAATCACGATCAAGCGGCGGTGCCCCAAGGCAACATGCTTGGAAATCCAGGTCCCTTCGGCGTCAGGGCCCCGTTTCTCATGGGTTTGGTTCATCTTGTTTAAAATTGCCGATTGCCCGCTTAAATCCCGTTCAAAATCGATCCAACCGGTAATTCCGCACACGGATCATCCACCCTTTCTGCCAAAAGATCCAGGCAAATGTCTACTCTTCATCCTATGTGACCGTCGGAAAAAGGTGTCTTGTCATTTTTGATTCGGATCACTTTTTTTATGATCATCAGAAACTGAGTCTATTTAGTAGTTTTGGCATTCTATGATTTTAGGTTATAATATGATTAAATTTGGCAAATATTTCATTACCTAAAAAGGATTTGTCTTTTTTTGAACAGGGTGAACTCGAAGGAGTGTTACAGACATTGAATTTATTCAAACCATTGGCAAGCTTGGGAATTGGGTCAGCCCGGGTCGATACAAATCTGGCCGAAAATCAGTTTCAAGCCGGAGACACCGTGAGGGGAACTGTCTGGATTCGCGGTGGTCAGACTACACAGCAAATTGAAGATATTTATCTTTATCTTGTCATCACTTTGCTTAAACAGAATAAAAAAAACAAACATGTGTTAAGCAAGTTTAAGCTTTCCCACGCTTTCCTCATTCAGCCGGGGGAAGTGAAGGAAATCCCGTTTCAAATCCAATTACCTCTCTATACCCCCATGTCCACGGGCGGATACCCGATCCATCTGAAAACCGATGTGGAAATCAAAATGGCGGTCGACCCGACGGATGAAGACAAAATCGAAGTGTTCCCGCACCCGCTAGTGCAAAAGCTGTTGAAGCAGATTGAAGATGCGGAGTTTATTCTCTACCAAATCTATAATGTTTACGACAAGGAACAAAAACCTCATTCCTTTGCCCAGGTCTATTGTTTCCGCCCGACCGGACGTTACCACGGGTATATCGATGAACTCAATGTTTCCTTTAACATGACCCAGACGCATATCCAGATGGATCTGGAGATGATCCGCTCTTCGCAATCCTTCTTCACCTCGTTGAAGTGGGAATACAATAATCCGGACAGTGTCCTTTATATCAATGATCAGCAAACCATGAGCGATCCTTTGAACAAGATCAAGGAAATCCTCAACCGAAAAGCGTTTTAACCATAAGGAGGCGATCGTCGCATGAGGGCGGCTATCGCCTCTGTTCTTCTTCCACCGGCACAGGGGAGGGATTTTTGCTGACCAAAATCCGGGAAATGCGCAATTGATCCATCTCCTCAACCTTAAAGACAAAATCCCCAAACTTCACCTCGTCTCCCGTCTTCGGCACTTTATCCAACTGCGAGAAAAGCCATCCGCCGATCGTGTCGTTATCCTCATCCTCGATATGAATCTGAAAGTAGTCGTTGACATTGTCAATTAACAAACCGGCCTCGATGGATACCCCCTCTTTTCCCTTCTGAAAGAAAGGGCGTTCATCGTCAAATTCATCCTGGATCTCCCCAAAGATCTCTTCAATGATATCCTCTGTTGTTACCAGCCCGGAGGTTCCGCCGTATTCATCGACGACAATGGCCATGCCGATCTTGTTTCGCTGCAATTCCCTGAGCAGGTCTTTCAACTCCATCGTTTCCGGCACCACAATCATCGGGCGAACCAGTTTTTCCAGATCGGGAGTTTCCCCGGCCAGCAGATGTTCGTACACATCCCGGATATGAACAATGCCGCGCACGTCATCCTTATCCTCGCCGCAGAGGGGAAAACGTGTAAAATGGGCATTTTTGATCGTTTCCATGTTTTCGGCAAACGAATCATACACGTACAAGCAAACCATTTTGACACGCGGCACCATCACTTCGCGAACCACCCGGTCGGTAAAGTCAAATACATTGTCAAAGAGGGTGAGTTCGGTTTGGTCGATGACACCACTCTGATGGCTTTGTGCGATCAGCATGCGGATCTCCTCTTCGGTATGAGCTTGCTGCGGTTCTGTCATCTCGATGCCCATCAGGCGCAAAACGAGATTGGCCGCCTGGTTCAGAATGTAGATAAACGGTTTAAAGATTCGGTAAAACCAGTGAAGAGAGGTGGCCGTCCGCAGGGTAACCTCTTCCGCCTTGCGAATGGCAATCGATTTTGGGGCCATTTCCCCCAGCACAATATGCAAAAACGTGATAATGGTAAAAGCAACGGCAAAAGAAACAGGGTGAACCAGCCATTCGGGCAGATGAAAAAAGCGGAAAACCACTCCCAACAAACGGGCGACTGCCGGTTCCCCGACCCAGCCCAATCCGAGAGAGGCCAAAGTGATTCCCAGCTGTGTCGCCGACAGATAGGCATCGAGATGAGCCAGCACATTTTGCGCCATTTTTCCGCGCTGGCTATGGATTTGGGCAATCCGGGTCGATCGCACTTTGACGATGGCAAACTCCGCCGCGACAAAAAATCCGTTCATCAAGACAAAAGCAAACACCAGCAGTAGATAAAAGAATGTATGAGTAAAGCCAGTCAAGGGTGATTCCTCCCGGGCTCATCACGATTCCTGCAAATTTTTCCGGCGGGCCGCCTTTCCGTTCACAGCAAACGACCTGCCTGATGTTAATGTTTCCCTGTTTGGGGTTCATTAACAAATCAAAATAAAAAACACCCGCAAAATGGGTGTTCGGTTGCATCGTCTCAGGCATGGAGCCCTTCTCCCAGCACTTCAATCGAATTGGAAACAATGACAAAAGCTGAAGGGTCCACTTCTTCAACGATTTGTTTCAATTGGGACAGTTCGCTCTGATCGAGTACACACATCAATACCGGGCGCTTGTCATTGGTGTAGCCGCCAGTCCCGGACAGCCGCGTCACCCCGCGATTGATTTTATGAAGGATCACGTTTTTGATCTCTTCTTCTTTCTCGGAAATAATAAACGCCATCTTGGCATAATTGCTGAAGCCGAGCTGGACGACATCGATCACTTTTCCGGTGAGATAGATACTGATGATCGCGTATAATGCCCGTTCCAGACTGAACACAAGGGCAGAGGACAAAACGATCATCCCGTCGATAAACATCATGCAAACTCCCAGGGAAATGCCGGTAAACTTATGAAGCATCTGCCCGATCAAGGCCGTTCCGCCGGTGGAACCCTTCCCGCGAAACACGATCCCCAGACCGAGTCCGACCATGATCCCGCCGAATAATGCGGCCAACAGGGGATTCATGGTGACCGGCTTGATTCCCTCTGTCAGGTAAACAACCAGCGGCAAAAACGACGTTCCCACCAGTGTCTTCAGGCTGAACTGTTTCCCCAGCAAGAGCATGCCCAGAAAAAACAGCGGAATGTTAACCGCCCATTGCACGTAAGAAGGTTTCCAGCCAAATACTCCATACAGGATGGTACTGAGTCCACTGACGCCGCCGGCAGCGATCTGGTTGGGCAGCAGAAACAGATTGAAGGCGACCGCAACAATCGCCGTACCGACGAGAATTTCGATATATTCCAATAAAAGAATGATTCTTGGAGGCAAGGACATGATGCGGCGATATACAGCGGCTCCCATCTTTTTCACCTCTTTTTCGAAAATTGCAGCGGCAATCATGTATAGATCAAAGGAAGTATAACACCAGGATTAAAAAGATGTAAACAGCATCCATGTAATGCTTTACTCTATTGAAATAAGCTTATTACAAATATTTAATCAGTTCACAAACAGACACCATAACAGCATAAAATCCCATAGACATCCGTCCATGGGATCGGAAGCAGGAAGAGCGATACGGCCTTGCTACTCCACCAGCTTGTTCCGGTGAGCGTAAATCGCCGCCTGGGTGCGGTCGTCCACCTGCAGTTTGGAAAGGATATTGGTAATATGCGTTTTCACGGTTTTTACCGTGATATAAAGCACTTCAGCAATTTCCTGGTTGTTCTTCCCTTCGGCGATCAGACGCAAAATCTCCATCTCGCGCGCAGTCAGCTTTTCATGGGGTTTGGGATGATGGGTCCGCCGCATTCTGGAAAGCATTTTGCCCGTAACCTGCGCTTCCAGCACGGGCTCTCCCTTCATCGCAGCGCGAATGGCCGCGGCGATATCCTTCGCCTTCGATGTTTTCAGCAGATAACTCAGTGCCCCTGCCTCAATAACCGGATAAACCTTGTCATCATCGATAAAGCTTGTCAGGACGATAATTTTGGGATCATCCAGCACACGGACAATCTCTTTCGTCGCTTCAATGCCGTCCATCGGTTCCATGACCAGATCCATCAGGATCACATCGGGCCTGGTTTCCAGCGCCAATCTGACTGCTTCCCGCCCACTGGCCGCTTCGGCGACAATCTCCATATCCGGCTGCGATTCGAGGTAGGCGGCAAGTCCCATCCTGACCATTTCGTGGTCATCCACGATCATCACACGAATCATGCATCTCTCCCCTTTTCTTCCTCGATAATCGGCACTTTCACCTCAATCTGTGTCCCTTTGCCGGGAAAAGAGATCACTTCGGCAATTCCGCCGATTTCGCTGGCCCGTTCCTGAATCAACTGCAAACCGTAAGAAGAAGACTTCGGTTTATTCATGTCAAAACCGATACCATTATCGATGATCCGCAAGTAAATTTGCCGGTTGCGGACAGCAAGGCGAATCGTGACCGAAGTGGCTTGCGAATGGCGGAACACATTGGAGAGTCCTTCCTGGACAATGCGAAACAGATGATCCTCGATCCCCTTTGGCAGATCGGGCAAATCCTCCACTTCCCAATGCACCTCGGCCAACTGTTTGGCCTTAAATTCTTCCAACAGCTCTTCCAGACCCTCTTTCAATCTCTTGCCTTCCAAGGTGACGGGACGCAAATGCAGAAGCAGCGCCCGCATCTCATTTTGCGCAATTCCCGCCATCTTTTCGATCATGGCGATTTGCCTGTAAATCGGCCGGTCATCCCCGGTCAGGGTTTCCTTTACTGCGGACGACATCATCGAGATGGCAAACAGCTGCTGGCTGACTGCATCATGCAACTCTCTGGCCAGGCGTTGCCGCTCTTCGGAGATCACGGCCTCTTTCATCCGTTCTTCCCACTTCGCTTTCTCCGTCGTCAGCTTTTGCAAAGAAGCTACTTGTTGTTGCGCCCGCTCGGCCATTCGGTTCAGATGTCCGGCGATCAGGTCGAATTCATCTTCACCCAGCACCGGCACCCGATGGGCGAAATTGCCCCGTTCATATCGCATGATTGATTCGACAATCACTTCGATTTTTCTCTTCATCGAATAGCCGAAAGCAAAACCGAAGACCGTTCCGATGCTGACCACAAAAACCGGAATGAGAACCGGAAGAGGAATCCCGTAAATCCGGGCTGTCACCAGTGTTTGCCAGTCAAGGCGATAGGAGATCAGGATGACGGTCAGCAAGGCCGCGGAGACACCCGAACAAATCCAAACCGTAAACTTCGTCAGCCGCCAATAGATGCTTGCCGTTCTCCGCTTGCTCATAAAACCCTCACACCAATATCGCCAAACAGCAGCGAGACTGAGATATTCATCTTCCGCCTCGACTGCTCGTACCCTTTTGTGGTCAGTTGCACCTGCCGGGCAGCTCCGCCCTGTTTCACTCCCGGAACATCCAAATACCCCGCACCGACCGTTGCCGCGATGGAAACATCGAGATCATCGGGAACATAGATATTCACATTACCGGCCAGGCCGCTGATCACAATGGAGTTGACTCCTTCCGGGATGATCGCTTTGGACAAATCGATTTTTACATCACAGAATCCGTAGGACAGGTTGATGTCGTTAAACTGGTAACGGCAGTCGATCAGGTACAGATGGCCGATGACAGCGCTGCGGAAAGACGGGGTTTGATACCGGGCATGCTCTGTCTTTTCCTGCCCCGCGTAATCAGAAGAGGGGCGGTTCCACTTCCCCGGCTGCCCAAGCGTTTTATCCTCCTCTTTAAACATGCGGTAGCCACAGTAAATCAAGAACACGGAAAGAAAAGTCCAAAACAGGTTAAAATCGATAAATTGATCCAGCAAAAAAAGAGCCGCAAGAACCAGGAACAAATATCCCATCTTGCGATGATGCTTTTTGAGCAACAAGACACCGATGATGAAGAGAATCAGAAAGCCGGGCAAAAAAGTGTCGCTCAGGCTTAACAAAATGAGCAACCCGACCGCCAAAACAACGATTCCCACCAGTCGGTTTTGAAATAGCCGCATTTGTTGACCCCCTTCATCACAAGGAGAGAGCGATTCAGTAGATATGGACATTGCCGCTGATATTATGAAGCTGAATCTTGTTTTTTCCGCTCTTGACCATTGCTGTCGCCGTCACCGCCCAGTTTTTCCGTCTCCTCTGGCATGGAATAAAATCGCACTTCACATTCCCGCTGTCAACTTGTGCCCTCAAAGCGAAATCCGCATCCCGGGGCAAGTTGACCTCCATGTCCCCCGATACCTGATCAGCCTGGATCGGGCCGGATACCTGATCAATCTGCGCCTTCAGGTTACCCAGAGACAGATTGGCACAGAAAGAACCGGAAAAATGATTCAGCGTCACATTGCCTGAACTGGAATGGAAGTTGGCCGACTCCGCTGTTACCAAGTCCAGTTTCGTGTTTCCGGACATGCTGTTGGTATCAAGGCGGTTCACCCGCAAGTTTTTTAAATTGATATTCCCCTCCACCATATCTACCTTCAGCTCATTCAGTTTCATCAATTGGCTCCCCTCCTGGCCGGCAAAATCCAAATTGCCTCCGAGAGAGTGAATGGTCATGTTTTGATCATAACTTTTCGGAACATAGACATTCAACCTGACGATCTGATCCTGCCGCATCCATAAATACCACTTGGGTTTTACCAATATCGTCAATTCATTGCCCTTCTTTTGTATGCTCATATCGACATCATTCATCCCTTTTCCCTGCAAAACCGCTTTTACGTCAAGCCGTTTTTCCGGAATCACCGTTACGGAGGACGTGGCGTCAATCCGGATTTGCCGAACATTCTCGATCGTAACGTCGCGGGCCGGATGTTTGCCGGCATACCATCCACTGCCGATTCCGCTGCTTGCCACTGATCCGATGAGAATGACAAACCCGCAGAGAATCAATAAAATTCCGATCAGCTTCTTCATAAACATTGCCGCAGGGCCCCCAATTCAGCCACGTTTGGGGAAAATGCGACTTCACCCCCCGTCTGATTATAAACCACCTTTTCAAAAAGAGGGCCCCCAGGCGGGTCCCCCTCGTTTCCTTCATTTATCCTGCTCCCGATTGTTGAGAAATTCACTCCATTCCGCTTCAAAAAGAGATTCCGCTTCCGGCATTTCCTTTTTTCCTTCCGGCTTCCGGGAAGTTTTTTGATCTGACTAATGGCTGTTTGTGAGCAATTTCAAACCATAATAGACACAAAAAAGCCCCAGCGCCACCCCTGCCAGAAAGGGAATCCAGCGCAGCATCAACAAGCCGCCGATGACGAGCACAAACAGAGCCCATGCCTTGTGCCCGCCTGTTTTGGCCCGGACGAAACTCACCAGCCCGTAGACGAGCAATGCCGTCGCAACCAAAAAGGTGATGAACCCCCACAGATCCCCTCCCCTGAAGAAGAGCCATATTCCGAGAAAAATCAAGAGAATGCCGGCGGCCTTTTTGCCGCTTATCACCATACTCTCCCTCCTTTACCTGTTCGAGCAAAGTGCCCCCGGATTCCTGTCAGTCGCGGAAAACGGGGGCCACGCTTCAGCAAGCATGTTATTGACGGGAACTGCTTGCTTCGCTTTCCTCTTCGATTTTGGCACTGCGCAATCTTTCTATTTCTTTTTCAATTTCCTCAGCATACTCCACTCTGGCAAAGCTGAGATCTCCGTCACGGTCAGCATTCGCATAAGAATTGGCCTTGACTTCCATCTCGGCGATCCGGTTCTCAATCCGCTTAAACTCTTTTAACGCGCTTTCGGAATCGAAAAAGTTGAGCGTGGTATTGATGCTTTGCTTCGCTTTGGCAACCGCTGCCCGGGCAATCAGTTCGTTCTTTTTGTCTTGCAAATCCTGGTACTTTTTCACCAGTTTGCCCATTTGCTCTCTCAGCTCTTTCACCTGTTTGCTCGCTTGCGCCACATACTCCCGGTACTCTTCCGCTTTGGCTTCATAATGCTTCATCTCAGCCAACGCTTTGCGCGACAGCGCCTCTTCTCCCGCATCAAAAGCAATTTGCGCCTGCTTTTTGCGACGGGCGGCCAATTTTTCCGCTTCTTCCTTCTGGAGTTGGAATTTTTTGATCATAATCTCTTGCTTTACGATGGTATCCCTCGCCCTGGAGATCTCCTTCTCCACGTCGCGCAAATATTGCTTCAGCATCGCCTCCGGCTTTTCCAGATCATCCATCACTTCATGGTAGGTCGCCAGGAGAAAATCGCGTAACCGTTTAAAAGCCATTTTCCCATTCCTCCTCTAAAATTGTTCTATATCCCAATCCGTTCGTTTTTGCCGTTTTACAAACTCCTGCCAGTCTGCTTCAAATGAATGGTCGGCCATTGAGGTCCGTTTCCCCTTCGGAATCCCGCGTACCGCCACTCCCGTTTCCCATGCCAGTCCGGCAACTTCTGTTTTCATCAACTTAAAGCCGAAGTAAAAGCAGATTCCACCGAAAATCAGGGGGATCACTCCCGGAAGCATGCCGAATAACACCAGCAGGGAAAGACCGAGAACCATGAAGGCAAATATTTTTGAGCCCTTCGTTTCTGCCGTTTTCAGCTTCTTCACGCCATACCAGAAAAGCACGGCGGCGATGAGAAAGCCGATCAGGCTGCCGAGGTTACCCAGAAACATGGCAACGCCCACCAGCAGCAAAAGGAACCCGGCCAGTTTTTTGCCCCATCGTTTCATGCTCACCCTCCTCCGTTCCTTTGCTGATTCCAGCATACAGGAGTATGGAATTTTCCAACACGAACCACGGATTTATTTTTCGTTACGACTTTGGTCGTAGACTGGACGAGACTTGAAAAAAAGCTCCCGCACCGTGCTTGACAAACACAGGCGGGAGCCTTGATTTTCCGCATATGGGGTTCAGTCCGGACGGATAAAAGTTTCGGTCGGGTCACTGCTGAACGGATTGCACTTGCTGTTGCATATTTGTCGATTTGTCATTGCGTTCGTCGATGCTGATATGGGTGATCACCCGATTCGCACCGGCTGACATGGCTTTTTGGTGAATTTGCTTGGCCACATCCATCAATTGATTCAGATCCCCTTCAATGACGGTTGCCGTCGGCGTGACCTGATACTGCAGCCCGCTTTGTTGTACCACTTCCACCGCTTGGCTCACATAAGAACTGAAGCTGGGCGTATTAGTTCCGACCGGGGCAACACTGATTTCCAAAAATGCCATCATACTCACTCCTTCGGTAATTGCTATCCAGTAAAGTGCCCAAAAAGAGGAGTTTTATAATTCCCTAGCAGAACCGTATCGCCGCGAAAGGTTTTTGGCGTTGCATTTGTTATCAACCCACGGGCCAAATATCTTGGTGCGGATCGTGCCCCCCATCTCCTGCCATGCGATCATCACAGAAACTGAATGTTGACCTCATGAAACTGTTCATTTAAATCTTTGGGAATCCGTATTTCCAGGATTCCGTCTTTATAGATGGCTCTTGCCCCTTCCGAGCGTGCGGTTGCAGGCAAGCCAATCGTTTCAATCTCTTTAGTCAAACCGGAGACACGGACTTGATTGACGCCGAGGGAGATGCGCAATTTGCTGGCGATGGCCCGGTTCGGGACTTTTATACGCACAAACATCCAGTGATGTGTTTCAAAAACCTCCGACTTTACACTGTCCTGACCTGAGTTAAAAAGAGGTTGCCCGTTTGCATTCGGCATTGCTTGTGAAAAAATTTGATCCATATACTTATCCAGGGACTTAAGCCCGCCTTTTGCCATGTTGAAAGGAAACTGGTGATTGGGAAGAGCTTTCGAAATCGTCCCTTCCACAAATTTATCCAGCCAAGAAAAATCCTGATGTTTGGTAACCCGGTTTACAACATCATTCCAATTAAACTCGAACGGCTTAAACTGATCCCGTGAATCGGACATGGTCCATTCCCCCTTCATTGCGATTCGCAATGTAAAGCCAAAAAAAGAAGCGATGCCAAATGATCCGCATTTTTAAAAAACCTCAAGATTGGACAGATGACAAAAACTTCCTTAGTATTTTCAGGTGATAACGTTCATAAAGATTGGAAACCCCGTGATAAATCCAACGAAGGACACGGCATGATCAGCGGCGATCATAATACAGTGTCCGAAAATTGCTATGTCATCAACGACCCCGATGTCGCCGGTCAAGTAACCGGTGAAAAGAAGGCATGACAACTCTCCACACTTATACTGTATGTTATTCTCAGGACATTTTTTGGTGAGGATGGAACGATAAAATGCGGGGAAGGAGAAATTGAAAGGTGGGAAAATCAGGGGAGATTCAGGTTCCGATTGGTCGCATTGAGGTGATGACCCTCGGATCCCCTTTCTGGCAGTTTCAGAGGTTTGAATCAGCAAACATCATGTTCTTCAGTCAAAACGGCCATCGTCCGGCTGAAACGAACCATGACCGTTTGTTTTTCCAATCCCTGTTTTCTGCAAATCTGATATTTTTCCACAAATTATTCACACTTTCCACAGGTGTCGACAAGAGTTCCAAGGAACAGCATCAAATTCCGGCGGGAAACATCATCAAGAGGATGACCAGAAATATGAAGGCCGTCGTAAAGAGTGCATGAAAACGGACGGTTTGCATCCACGATTTCACTTCAAAGCGATCGGGCGACTTGAGAAAATGGCGGATGTAATAACCAAACAATCCACCAAAAGCGCCAACACCGAAATAAGCAGCCACCACCAAAGAAATCCACAAGGTGCTATACACCGCTTGACTGTACAAGTAACCGCCGGTCAACAATTGAACGACGAGAATCCATTGCGTGAGAAAGTTCAGCCGATACAATACCTGGAGAACGGAACGCGATTGCAAAAACCTTTTTTGCAGCAAAAAGGGCAAGACCAGATAGAATCCCATGCCGATCGCCCCGAGAACATGAAAAAATAACATGATCTTCAGCAACATCGTTTCCCCTTCTCAAAACAGATTGATCTCTTCTTCGATTTTCACTGTGTCCATAAAAGGTACAAACGATTTGAAACGGGCAAAAGCCTTCTCATGACAAAAACAGCCGTGAACGATCACAACGGCTTGATCCGCCTAATAAGTCTGCACGCCATCTGATATAATAAACATAAATACACGAAAGGAATTTTTTTCAATGGAAAAACAGAGTGTACTGCAACAGGTTCCGTTATTCCAAGATCTCAACGAACAAGAACTGGCACGAATCGGAGAAATCGTCATTCATCGTACATTCACGAAAAAAACGGTCATCTTCACGGAAGGAAGTGAAAAAGAAGCGGTCTTTTTTATACAGAACGGCCTTGTCAAAGCCTACAAGACAGACGAGACAGGCCATGAACAGATTGTCTCGCTTCTGCAAACCGGTGACATGTTTCCGCATACCGGTTTTTTTAAACATGCTCCTTATCCAGCCACCACGGAAACGCTTGTCGATACCGACCTGTTGGCGATTCCCGTTCGCGCCTTTGAGCAACTGATCCTGGCCATGCCGACGATTGCCTGCAAAGTGATTGATGTGCTCAGCTCCAAGATCCGGGATCTTCAGCAAAAACTCCAGCAGTTTACCGGAACCGACGTGAACCGGCGCATTCTCTCCTTTTTGCTCGACCTGGCAGACAAGCAAGGGGAGACAAAAGGCTCCCGGATTTACATCGATTTGCCCATAACCAATCAGGAACTGGCCAATGTGGTCGGTACATCCAGAGAAACCGTCAGCCGCCTGTTGAATCAATTAAAAAAGGAACAAATCATTGACAAACAACGCTCGCAGATCATCATCCTGGACAAGGATGCACTGAGAGGCTGGAAGTAAGATTCCCATTGGCAAAAGCCCGGACGCCTGTCCTGTCCGATTTTCCTAAAGCAAACAGACAAACAAGAGACCACAGACCGTGACAAGGACATAAATCAGGGAAAGAAGGATAACAGTTTTCTTTCGACTTTTTTCGTAATGTTCATTCGAAGTTTGGGATTGAGTTGAACCCAGGCGAAAAGTTATGAAGAAGGCAAAAAGGCACAGCAGAATGCAAAATAAAAACGCACCTTTATACAGCATCACGGCAAACTCCTTTGCGGGTATTCATACCAGGAAGATGAAAAGTCAACGGATTTCAGGGATTTTTCCCAATCCTTCAAATTAAGGGATGGACGCGACTGTTCTCTCCCAAAACATCGTCTTCTGAGTCCGTTTTTGCGTAACATTTTTATTATACATTATTTTTCTCCATCTCAGTGTGATCCTTATCACTGTTTTCCGTGAAAATGTTTTGCCATCGGGTTATGGAGCCCCCTACCTCTCCGAAAATCCATAACCAGTCCATTGTATCACAAAAATTCAAACTATCGTCCGAGCCATCTGTTATTTCTTCTCCAGCCATACTTCCAATCCGATCAACCCCTCGTGAATCCTGCCTGTTTGAAATTTGCTCTTCGCTATCATTTCCTTGACTTCATCTTTAGTGTAGGCTTGCTTGATCACCACGAATCGAAACATCCATTTGGTAACAAGAGAATTAATGCCGGTAAAACCCAGATCACCGGAAACAAATTGATCCAGTTTATCTTTGGAAACATCCTTTTTAAAATCGATGATCAATGCCTTGCCCCCGGGTTTCAATACGCGATTCATCTCATCGAGTGCCGCGACCGGTTTGGAAAAATTCTTGAAGGCCGCCCGACAGATGATAAAATCGAATGCATGATCATCAAAGGGCATCTGTGCTGCATCTCCGTGACGAAAGTCGATATCCACTCCTGCTCTTGTTGCATTTGCTTGTGCCATTTGCACAAACTTCTTGCTGATATCCAATCCGGTAATATGAAAACGGCCCATCTTGGCAAGTTCAATGGATAAATACCCCGGACCGGGAGCAAGTTCAAGAACAGCATCCCCCTCTGATACGGATGAAAACACCTTCTTGGCATCATTTCTGTATTTTTCGATTTGCTTTTCGGTATTTTTGGCATACCAGGTTGCAATAAAACCGCTCATTTCCGGACCCTTGGTGGGATTTTCAGACATGACAAATCCACTCCTTCTCCCAATTTATTTTGTGAAATTGGTCGACCGTAAGGGTCAGACGAAAAACAAATGAAAAATACCGATTAATCACAATTATTAAAATGTATTTTTAATTTATACTATTATACTAACAATTCCATTTCAGTGCCAAGAGGTTATTTTCATATTGTTGATGAACACCTGAAGCAAAGACAAAAAAACGCCGGGCTGGTTCTTCTTTAAAACCGGCTGAAGCGTCTCCGTCAGATCCCGGCGTATGATTGTCATCCGGTTTCCCTGTTCCTTCACCGCAACGAGGGGTTAAGCGGAAGATGACATTTATCCAACCTCTGTCAACTGTCCTTTCTCGACTCTGAATACTCTGTCGCACAATTTCGCTATTTCTTCCATATAATGACTGGCTAACAGAATGACCACTCCATTTTCCCGCAGATCGGACAATAAACGATGAAGCATTTCAACTCCTTCCGTATCCAACCCGTTTATCGGTTCATCCAGCAACAGGAGTTTCGGCCTTTCCATGATTGACTGAGCGATCCCCAAGCATTGTCTCATTCCAAGGGAATATTTCCGCACCGGTTTTTTATCCGCCGGATCAAGGCTGACTTCTTTCAGCGTTTGCCGGATTTCATCATCATTGATTATTCCTCTCATTGAAGCCAGCAGCTTCAGGTTTTTGAACCCGCTGTATTCCCCCAAAAAACCGGGCGTCTCAATAATAATCCCGACATCCTGCGGAAAGGTTCCGTTTTTTCCAACTTCCTGATTGAAAACCAAGACACGCCCTTCCGTCGGAAATACAAATCCGCTGATCAAACGCAAAAGCATCGTTTTTCCTGATCCATTGCGCCCGATCAACCCATATATTTGACCCGCCGGAACTTCAAGATCAATCTTGTTCAGGATCGGCTTTCCGTCAATCACTTTTGAGACATTTTCCAGTTTTACCGCCGGCGCCGGATGTGCCATGATAAATCCTCCTGTCTTTCACTGTAATTCATTTGAATTTTTCTGCCCCGAAACATCGGCCTTTTTGATATAATGCATCCCCCATAAAAAACACAAACGATGATCATCGCGTTATATATCAAAGACCACCAAACCGAAAAATGATGGATGTGCCCATCCACTTCAGAATGTCTCAGATAAATCCCCTGATTGCCGGAAACCACCTGACCAGACTTTCAGGCATGAGACTGCTGAAACAAGAAACGATATACAGAAAAACCACAAGAACATATGGTTTGAAAACACGCTCCCACTTGACGGCCAGCCCCAGTATCAAGACAGACATTGAAAAGCTTGTGCTCCAATTGAGCAGCAAAAGCCATAACATTGCCGGGAACGGCTCAATCCCTTTCAACCCGGTAAATCATCATAATTGTGAATATGATCCACTATTATATATGTTCTGACTTCTTCTTTCTTCATTTTGTCCTCCGTCTGGTAACAAAGCCCGTTACCCTGGATTCAACGATAACCTATCTGTCCCCTATGTTATGCTCCATATGAAAAAAGCCGCCGATCAACCCGGCGACTTCCTGTTTCTGGCGGAGAGGGTGGGATTCGAACCCACGGAGGGCGTGAACCCTCGGCGGTTTTCAAGACCGCTGCCTTAAACCACTCGACCACCTCTCCACGATCTATTTCGTTACAGAATCTAATTATACTGATTTTTTTCCTTTTGTCAATGAGGAGAGAGCGGGTCCGGCAATTACCCGGAACCCGCAACTGCTTCTCATCCCTGTTTACTGATCCGTTCAAGTCCGCCCATGTAAGGTTGCAGAGCTTTGGGAATGCGGACGCTCCCGTCGGCTTCCTGGCCGTTTTCCAGGATGGCGGCGACGGTGCGGCCGACGGCAAGGCCGGACCCGTTGAGCGTGTGCACAAACTCCGGTTTTGCCTTGGCATCGCGGCGAAAGCGGATGTTGGCGCGGCGGGCTTGGAAATCCTCGCAGTTGCTGCAGGACGAGATTTCCCGGTAAGTATTGTAGCTCGGCATCCAAACCTCAAGATCGTATGTTTTGGCCGCACTGAAACCGAGGTCTCCTGTACAGAGAGCGACGACGCGATAGGGAAGTTCAAGGCGCTTCAACACTTCTTCGGCATTTTGCACCATCAGTTCGAGCTCGTCATAAGAATCTTCCGGTCTCACCAATTTGATCATTTCGACTTTGTTAAATTGATGCACACGAATCAGTCCGCGTGTATCCCGTCCGGCCGAACCGGCTTCGGAACGGAAACAACTGCTGAAGGCGGTGTAATATTTGGGGAGTTCCTCAGCTGCCAGAATCTCACCCGCATGATAATTGGTTACAGGCACTTCCGCGGTCGGGATGAGGAAGTAATCCTCATTATCCGCCAGCTTGAAAGCGTCTTCTTCAAACTTGGGCAGTTGTCCGGTTCCGGTCATGGCCTGCCGGTTGACGATGTAAGGGGGCATCATTTCCGTATAGCCGTGTTCCTGGATATGCAGGTCGAGCATGAAGTTGATCAAGGCCCGTTCGAGACGCGCTCCCAAACCTTTGTAAAAGACGAAACGGGAGCCGGTCACTTTCGCCGCCCGTTCAAAATCGAGGATGTCGAGTTCTTCGGCAATCTCCCAGTGCGGTTTGATGACAAAATCGGGTTGCGGCGGCTCGCCCCATTTGCGCACAGGGACATTTTCCTCTTCGGAAGCCCCGACGGGCACGCTCTCATGCGGCAAATTGGGAAGGCTGAGCAATATTTCTTCCAACTGTGCATCCAATTGTCTCAATTCCTCATCTAATTGCTTGATCTCATCCCCGACCCGGCGCATTTCCAGTATATCCGCTTCGGCATCTTCTTTGTTCTTTTTCTTTTGGGCAATTTCTTTGGAAACGACATTGCGCTTATTCTTGAGCTGTTCCGCCCTCCTGATCCCTTCGCGGCGGCGCTCATCCAGCTGCAGGAAGGTATCGAGCCCCGGCCATTCTCCCTGTCTGGTGGAAAGCCGTTGTTTCACCTCATCCATATTGCTGCGCAACAACTTGTTGTCCAACACGGGTCTGCACCTCCTAACCATAATAAAAACCTCCCACTCCCCAAAGGGACGGAAGGTTCCGCGTTGCCACCCTTATTGGTCTGCCTGTCGCTGTGACAGGATAAACCCGCTCTTCCGAAATAACGGCTCGTAACCGAATGCGCTTCGGGTTTGTTCCCTTCACGCCTCGCTCCGAGGTGGATTCGCCGCCCGTCCGGAGCGATTCGCACCAGCCATCGCCTCTCTGAACCGAACTGCCGGCAGCTACTAGCCTCTTCTTCGCGTCGATATCAAAAGTTTACTACATATTATATCCTAAACTTCTGCATTTGTAACCATCGATTCGCGAACCATTTCGATAAAATAGGCATGGAAACGCACATCATCTGTCAGTTCAGGATGGAAAGCGGCCGCCAGAAGATGACCTTGCCGGGCAGCGACAATTTTCCCATCCACTTCGGCCAGGATTTCCACACCCGGCCCCACTTCTTCAATGTATGGTGCACGGATAAAAACCGCTTGAAACTGATCGCCGATCCCTTTGACATCAAGGCTCGCCTCAAAGCTCTCCCGTTGCCGGCCAAAGGCGTTTCGCTTCACCGTGATATCCATCAGGCCGAGATGTGGCTCGTCCCGGCCTTCTATGCGGCTGGCAATCAGGATCATTCCGGCGCAAGTGCCAAAGATCGGTTTGCCGCTCTGGTACATCTGGCGGATCGGCTCAGTCATCTGATACTCATTCATCAATTTGCTGATGGTGGTCGACTCGCCGCCCGGAATCACCAGGCCATCCAAATCGCTCAGCTGCTCGACCCGTTTCACCGCTACTGCCTCGGCTCCAGCCTGTTCCAGCAAGCGCACATGTTCGCGCACCGCTCCTTGTAAAGCCAGTACGCCAATTTTCATCGCTCCAACCTCCTACCAGCCGCGCTCCTGCATCCGTTCTTCCGCACGCAGTTTGGAAATTTCAATTCCGGTCATCGGTGTGCCAAGATCTTTGGACACTTCGGCAATCAGGCCGAAATCTTCATAGTGCGTGGTGGCCTGAACGATGGCGCGTGCATATTTCTCCGGATTTTCCGATTTGAAGATCCCGGAGCCGACAAAGACACCGTCTGCACCAAGATGCATCATCAGAGCAGCGTCGGCAGGCGTTGCCACACCGCCGGCGGCAAAGTTGACCACAGGCAGTTTGCCCGTTTCATGCACTTGCAAGAGCAAGTCGTACGGAGCCCCCAGTTTTTTCGCCTCAGCCATCAGCTCATCGCGGGACATGCTTTGCACCTTGCGAATCTGGCTTTGCATCATGCGCATATGGCGAACCGCTTCAACGATGTTTCCGGTGCCCGGTTCCCCTTTGGTGCGGATCATGGACGCCCCTTCCCCGATCCGGCGCAATGCTTCCCCGAGGTCACGCGCACCGCAAACAAACGGAACGGTAAATTGCGATTTATCGATATGGTACAGATCATCTGCCGGTGTCAAAACTTCACTTTCATCGATGTAATCGACGCCCATCGCTTCAAGCAGGCGCGCTTCCACAAAATGACCGATCCGTGCTTTGGCCATAACCGGAATCGATACGGCTCCCATCACTTCCTCGATCACACGCGGGTCTGCCATGCGGGCGACACCGCCGGCTGCACGAATATCGGACGGAACGCGTTCCAGTGCCATAACGGCCACTGCTCCGGCTTGTTCCGCAATTTTCGCTTGTTCAGCATTGACAACGTCCATGATGACGCCGCCTTTTTGCATTTCGGCCATCCCGCGTTTGACGCGATCTGTTCCGACTTTACGCACTTCACTCATTTCGGATAACCCCCTTGATGTACCAGCTAAAAACCGGGAGAGCAATCGGAATTCCTTGCTCTCCTCCCCATTTTATTATAGTTGAAAAAATCCATTTGAAAAATAAATTTAATTAAACCAATTCTTTACGGTATCCCCTATTTCCCGGAAAAACAGGCGAATCCAGCTCGCTTTTTCCACCGCTTTGGCCGTCACGACCGGAGTCGGTTCCACCCCTTGGACCGGTTTTCCGTTATAGAGCACTTGAGCTGTGCCGACCACTTCCCCTTGCTTGAGCGGAGCATTCAATCGGGGCTTGAATGTTACCTTCACCTGGTAACGGGCACTCTCCCCTTTATGCACGGGAAGTTTAATCGCCTTGTCCACGGTTACCGGAACGGTGCGTTCCACTCCGTCAGGCAAGGCCAGCTCTTTTGTTCCCGGGATCTGACCTCCCTTTTTCACCAGCACTTGCGGGACGAATTCCTGAAAACCGTAGTCAAACAACTTTTTCGTCTCCAAAAACCGGTGATCGTCGGAACGGGTTCCCATGACAACGGAAATCAGACGAAGATCACCACGCTGGGCGGTCCCCGTAAAACAATAACCCGCCGTGTTGGTATGCCCCGTTTTCAGTCCATCCACTCCCGGGTAGGAATACTTGAGCCCGGGCAGCATCAAATCCCAGTTGGTCACCTTCAGTTGCTTCTTCGTTCCTATAAAAAATGTATAGTAAGGGATGGACGTCGTTTTCAGGATTTCGGGATACGTTTGAATCAGCTTGGTCGCCAGGATGGCCGTATCATGAGCGGACATCACGTTTGGCCCGGAAACTTTCGGCGGGTCGGGATAAAGGCGGAAATCAAGGCCGGACGCGCAATTGAAATGTGTATGGTTCATTCCCAGTTCCTTCGCCTTTTGATTCATCATGGCGACAAAGTTTTCTTCCGTCCCCCCCACATATTCTGCCAAGGCCACAGCCGCATCATTGGCCGATTCGACCAGAGCGGCGATAAACAGCTCACGCACAGTGATTTTTTCTCCGGGTGTAAGGTTGATCTGCGCTTCATTGATCGCAGCCACCCGCGGGCTTATGGTGACGAGATCATCCCAGTGAATCTTCCCGCTTTTAATCTGGTCCAGCACAACGAACACGGTCATCATTTTGGTCATGCTGGCAGGCGGGTACGGCACTTCGGCATTTTTCTCATCAAGAATCTCCCCGGACTGAAAATCGATCAGGATATAGGACTTTGCCTGAACATCCGGTTTTATCTCCGCGGCAGCTGCCATTGCCGGATTCGTAATCCAACTCATGAAGACAAGCAAACAAAGACAACAGCAGATGTTTATTTTGTTTTTCATCAGGTCATTCTCCATTCTCCCTCATTTGCCGCAAAACATTGCACAAGACTGACATATTTATGTAAATCCGGTTCGGGCCACGGCCGGCCAAATGTCGGAAACTTCCCGCCCCCTTAATCCAGTATAGAAGAGGAACGGGAAAAAAGAAATGAACAAGCAGAAGCGTTTTTCTGCTTGTTCGGTGAAAGAAATTGGTCACATATGGTAGTTTGGAGCTTCTTTGGTAATCTGAACATCATGAGGATGGCTTTCCCTGAGCGAAGCGCTGGAAATGCGAATAAAACGGGATTTCTCTTTTAATTCGGCCAATGTTCTGGTTCCGCAATAGCCCATGCCTGCGCGCAGGCCTCCGATCAATTGGTAAATGGTATCGGCAAGCGGCCCTTTGTACGGAACGCGTCCCTCAATGCCTTCCGGAACCAACTTTTGCACATTTTCTTGGAAATAGCGGTCCTTGCTGCCTGCCTGCATCGCACCGATTGATCCCATCCCGCGGTACACCTTGAAGCGGCGGCCCTGATAAATCTCCGATTCTCCCGGAGCTTCTTCCGTTCCGGCGAAAAGGCTGCCCAGCATGACTGCATCTGCCCCGGCCGCGATCGCTTTGACAATATCCCCGGAGAAACGGATGCCGCCATCGGCGATAATCGGAACGCCATATTGGCGCGCAACGGTGGCACAGTCGTAGATGGCTGTAATCTGCGGCACACCGATTCCTGCAACGACACGGGTTGTACAAATCGAGCCCGGACCGATTCCCACTTTGACCACACTGGCCCCGGCTTCAATCAAATCGCGGGTGCCTTCTCCCGTGGCGACGTTACCGGCAACGATCACCAAGTCGGGATACTGTCTTCTGATCTCCCGCACCATGTCCAACACACCCTGGGAGTGGCCGTGAGCAGTATCAACGACGATCATATCCGCTTCTGCTTCCACCAATGCCGCCACCCGGCGCATCGTATCCTTGGTCACCCCGACAGCCGCCCCGACGAGTAACCTTCCGTGGGCATCTTTGGCCGCTTGCGGGAACAGCTCCGCTTTTTCAATATCCTTGATGGTAATGAGTCCTTTTAAAATGCCTTCTTCGTCGACCAAAGGCAATTTCTCGATCTTATGTTGTTGCAGAATCGCTTCCGCCTCTTTCAGGGTCGTTCCCACCGGTGCCGTCACCAATTTTTCCTTGGTCATCACTTCGGCGATCGGGGTGGAATAATCACGGACAAAACGCAGGTCACGGTTGGTGATAATCCCCATCAGGCGGCGGTTTTCATCGACAATCGGCACACCGGAAATCCGGTATTTCGCCATCAGTTCTTCCGCATCATGAACTTTGTGCTCAGGTGTCAAGTAAAACGGATTGGTGATGACTCCGCTCTCAGAGCGCTTGACCCGGTCTACTTCTTCAGCCTGCTCTTCCACTTTCATGTTTTTGTGAATGACACCGATGCCTCCCTGCCGGGCAATCGCAATGGCCAAGGCTGATTCGGTCACGGTATCCATCCCCGCACTGATCAGCGGAATATTGAGTTTCACCCGATCCGTCAGCGTGGTGCCGGTCTCGACGTCTCGCGGCAAAATTTCCGATTTCGCCGGGACCAATAAAACATCGTCAAAGGTAAAACCTTCCTTGGCAAACTTCTGATCCCACATATCGCTTTCCCCTTTGGCCCAAATTTTTTCTAGCAAGTGTAACAGTATCCTTGCCAAGTCGTCAAGATTTTTCATTTTTTGCCAAAAAGTTGTCCACAATCATTCACAAGTTATCCACAGGATCTTGTGCATAACTAAACTTTTCTGTGGATAACCAACGGTTCAGGGAAGGATGCTGCTAATGGTTTCCGCTACCTCTGGTTTCTGAATCAGCTGCAGATGGTCATCATCCGGGAACGTTTTAACATGAATGGCCCCTTTGATCGTCGCTTCTCCGTCACGTACAACACCATCGCTGTCCGAACCGTACTTCAGGGCTAGAAGCGTCCATCCGACCGCCAATTCCCCATGCCATCCGCGGTTTCCCCATCCATCCGCATCCCCGGCTATGGTAAAAAGGTGTCCGCCTTTTGCAAACGGACTTCCCTGTACGGGATATTTTTGGTTAAACCGCGCCACCGCCTCAGGAGTAAGATCTGCCATAGCCGCTTGTCCATGCACAAACATCCCCAGCCAACTGTATTCCCTGGCAAGCGGAGTTCCATGGTGCGGTGAAGCAATCGTCACCAGGTCCGCCACCCGTCCCGGCCGCAAGTAGACCAATTCCCGGGCAACCAGACCGCCCATGCTGTGAGCGATCACCGCAAAACGGGGATCAAGTCCATATTTTGCTTGCAGGAGATCAATTTTATGCGCGGCAATTTTCGCCTGGGCGTCGATTGAGCCGTTTCCGGCTTGATGATCATTTTCTCCCGCAAACGTCACGATCTTTCCATTGATCCGCATCGTCCAGACCCGGTCTGACCGATTGGTATACAGGACATAAATATGCCCGGACTTCCAATGAGCGACCAATGTGTTTAAAAATGCTTCTCCCCACTGATGGCGGTTGTTAAAACCATGGATCAGAACCAAATCCGAGTTTTTCTCGGGAAGTGCTTGCTTCTTCGGAGGAATCGTCCCCCAGACGAACAACAGGAGAATGCATAAACACCAAATCCATCTCTTTTTCATATCTGCCTTACGATCCTCCTGAAAAATCACCTCTGTTATATCATTCCCGCCTTTTCAGCACAATAAAGGGCAGAAGATTAAAACGGGAGGGAACGGGTTGGAAGCAAAACCGGTAAACATCATCTATTGCGAATCGCCGGAGGAATGGATCCGTGACCAATATTTCCTGCTTGCCAACGAAAAGTCGGCACAAAGATTTCTGTTGAACGCTTACCAAAAAAGCGGAACCCCGCAACCGGAAAAGATGGCCTTTCGTAATGCGGCAGCGTTTTCCGCCTACATCCGGCAGGCTCTTTCCATTTTCCGGCCGGGACGGGAAGAAAATATCTGGATGCAGCCTGTCCTCGACTACTATGGAATGATGAGCTTGATTAAAGCATGGATTCTGACCCGGGTGCCGGACTATCCGCAAAATACTTCAGTCTTGCGCCATGGGTTATCCACCCGAAAACGAAAGCGTGAATCTTATCGTTTGCTCGAGGATGAAGTCCGGATACAAAAAGAAGGGCTTTATCCACTGGTCGCCGGGTTATTGGGGAATCCTCCCGATGCGGGAGACTCATATCGGCTCAAGACATTGTTTTCCTTCCTATCTGACTTGTCCGCCAGTTATGAGCGCATTTTGGGTGAAACGCCGCTGATTCCGGTTACGGTTGGCCGGCAGACCTCGCTTTATGCAGACGAGGCGATGCCGCTGGAAATCGCCGAAACCGTTCTCGACCGGATCCATCTCACCCCCGAAGCTTTTGTTTCCCGTCTGAATCATTACAGCAAAGGGGCACTCTTCTCCCTTGGCACTCCGGTGATCCGGTCCGGTCTCCTGCAACTTCGTTGGAGCCATCCCGATGTCCGGCATGTGAATGACTGGGAGAAAGGATTTCACCATCCTTGGTTTTATGAAGATAAAAAAGGCAACCATTACCTGTGGTTCGGTAATGATTGCCTTGGAACCCCTGTTGATGAATTGCTGGTTCATTTCATGTTGCTATTTGCGCTGAGTATGCTGTGTCGCTATGAACCACCGCTATGGGGGGAGATAATGCTGGATCACACCGGAGAAGAGCAAATCCTGGTATGCGGACTGCTCCGTCTCATCCCGCGAAAGGTCCCCCATCTGGTCTTAAACCTTCTCCACGGTCAAAAATCGATCATTCGCCTTTATTGATTACCGTCTTCTCCGTCTTCCTCCTCTTCGCGGTGGACGCGGGCGACGGCCGATACTTCGTCCTCGTCGAGCGAAATCAGTTTCACTCCTTGCGCATACCGGCCCATCACGGAAATCTCGGCGATCTTCAGGCGAATGACAATGCCGGATTGAGTCACGATCATCAGATCTTCATCTTCGGACACCACTTTGTGGGCGACCACATCTCCTTTTTTCTCTGTGAGGCTTAAGGTCTTGATCCCTTTACCGCCGCGTGATTGAATGCGGTATTCCTCCATCGGCGTCCGTTTGCCATATCCGTTGCGAGTGACGATCAGGACATATTTGTCCGGGATCACGATATCCATATCGATTACGCGGTCATCTTCACCTAACGTGATGCCTTTCACGCCTGTGGCCGAACGTCCCATTTCTCTGACGTCCATTTCGTGGAAGCGAATCGACATTCCCTGGCGCGTTCCCATCAGGACTTCCTGATTTCCATCGGTCAGGCGGACGCCAACCAGTTCATCCCCGTCACGAAGATTGATGGCAAACAGGCCGTTGCGGCGAATGTTTTCAAATTCGCTGAGTGCGGTCTTCTTCACAATGCCTTCAGCCGTGGCAAAGAAAAGGAACTGATTATCCAGGAATTCTTTCACCGGGATAACCGCCTCGATGCGCTCGCCCTGGTCGATCTGAATCAGGTTGATCACGGGAGTCCCGCGCGCGGTTCTGCCGAGCTCCGGCACTTCGTACGCCTTCAGGCGGTACACTTTCCCCTTGTTTGAGAAGAAGAGCAAATGATTATGGGAATGGGTGACAAACATATGCTGCACCAAGTCGTCTTCCCGGGTTCCCATCCCCGTGATTCCCTTGCCGCCTCTTCGTTGCGCCCGGTAGGTGGACAAAGGCATCCGCTTGATATATCCACGCTGGGTCAACAAAATGGCGACCTCATCTTCGGGGATCAAATCCTCGTCCTCAATTTCGTCCTCATCGGCTTTAATCATCGTGCGGCGTTCATCGCCATACCGTTCTTTGATCTCCTTCAGCTCATCCCGCACGACGCCGCGGATTTTGGCCTCATCGGCGAGAATGTCTTTCAATTTGGCGATCAATTTCTGAAGTTCTCCGTATTCCGCCTCGATTTTTTCGCGTTCCAGTCCGGTCAGGCGATGCAAACGCATATCGAGAATCGCCTGGGCTTGTTTTTCACTGAGACCGAACTTTTCCATCAAACCGGTACGAGCTTCGGCAGTGGTGGCGGAAGCGCGGATGAGGGCGATCACTTCGTCGATCTGGTCAAGGGCAATGCGCAAGCCTTCCAGGATGTGAGCCCGTTCTTCCGCTTTGTTCAAATCATACTGGGTGCGCCGGCGGATCACTTCCACCTGGTGGTCGATATAGTGGGAAAGAATGGATTTAATGTTGAGTACCTGCGGCTGGCCGTCAACCAACGCCAGCATGTTAACGCCAAAGCTCGATTGCAGGCTGGTATGCTTGTACAAATTGTTAAGGATGACCCTTGGGTTTACATCCCGACGCAGTTCAATGACCACACGCATTCCGTTCCGGTCTGATTCGTCGCGCAGGTCGGTGATTCCGTCGATTTTTTTGTCGCGTACGAGCTCGGCGATCTTTTCCACCAGCTTGGCTTTGTTCACTTGGTACGGCAATTCTTCCACGACGATGCGCATCTTTCCGCTGCCCGCTTCTTCGATCCGCGTTTTCGCCCGGATCCGGATGCTGCCCCGCCCGGTGCGGTACGATTTGCGAATCCCGTCATGCCCGAGGATGATTCCCCCCGTGGGAAAATCAGGACCCTTGATGATCCGCATCAAATCTTCAATCGTCGCCTCTGGATTATCCAGGAGGAGAAGGATTCCGTCGATCACTTCAGACAGGTTATGCGGCGGGATATTGGTCGCCATGCCGACGGCAATCCCGGATGCCCCGTTAACGATCAGATTGGGAAAGCGGGAAGGCAGCACCAACGGCTCTTCCTGCTGTCCGTCATAGTTGGGGCCAAAGTCGATCGTATCCTTCTGGATATCGCGCAACAACTCCATCGTGATCGGAGCCATCCGCGCTTCGGTATACCGCATGGCCGCGGGCGAATCGCCGTCGATTGACCCGAAGTTTCCGTGTCCGTCCACCAGCGGATACCGATAAGAGAAATCCTGCGCCATCCGAACCATCGCATCGTATACCGCCACATCCCCGTGCGGATGATAGTTCGCCGTAACGTTTCCGACGACGCGGGACGATTTTTTGTACGGTTTGTCCGGAGTCATCCCCAGTTCATACAAAGTGTACAAAATCCGGCGATGAACGGGTTTCAGGCCGTCGCGCACGTCCGGGAGGGCGCGGCTGACAATTACGCTCATCGCATAGTCCAGAAACGAAGACTTCATTTCCTTACTGATATTCACTTCTTGAATTCTTTGCATATCTGGCATCGTTTCATCTCCCTGCTTCCTACTGCCTGCCGGTTACACATCCAAGGTAGCCTGGTTCGCATATTCCTGGATGAATACGCGCCGCGGCTCAACCCGGTCGCCCATCAGCATCTCAAATACCTCGTCAGCATCCATCGCATCGGCAAGGGAAACTTGCAGCAATGTGCGGCTTTCAGGGTCCATCGTCGTTTCCCAGAGCTGGGTCGCGTTCATTTCTCCCAGCCCTTTGTACCGCTGGATCTCCACTTTGCCCTTTCCTTCCAGTTCCTTGAGAATTTCCTCTTTCATGCGGTCATTGTAGGCATAGCGAACCGTTTTCCCTTGCGTCACTTTATAAAGCGGAGGCTGCGCGATATAAACATAGCCGTTTTCAATCAGCGGCCGCATATAGCGGTAGAAGAAGGTCAGCAATAACGTGCGGATATGCGCGCCGTCCACATCGGCATCGGTCATGATGATGATCTTGTGGTACCGCGCCTTGTCGAGATTGAAGTCACCGCCGATCCCCGTGCCGAGCGCAGTGATGATCGTCCGGATTTCATCGTTGGAAAGTGCCTTGTCCAACCGCGCTTTCTCTACGTTGATAATTTTTCCCTTGAGGGGGAGGATCGCCTGGAACATGCGGTCACGCCCCTGCTTGGCAGTACCGCCCGCGGAATCCCCTTCAACGATGAACAGTTCGCTGTCGGCAGCGTTTTTGGAGGTGCAATCCGCCAATTTCCCGGGCAATGAACTGACTTCCAGTGCATTTTTCCGACGCGTCAATTCCCGGGCTTTGCGGGCAGCCTCCCTTGCGCGTGCAGCCATTACCGCTTTTCCGATGATCTTTTTGGCCACCGCCGGGTTTTCCTCCAGAAAGATCTGGAACTCCTCGGCAAATAATTGTTCCGTGGCCGAGCGGGCTTCACTGTTTCCCAGCTTGGTTTTCGTTTGCCCTTCAAACTGCGGATCACCGATTTTCACACTGATAATGGCCGTCAACCCTTCCCGCACATCATCGCCGGTCAGGTTGCTTTGGTTTTCTTTCAACAGGTTGTTCCGCCGGGCATAATCGTTGATCACCCGGGTAAGCGCCGATTTGAAGCCGGCTTCATGCGTTCCGCCCTCATGCGTGTGAATATTGTTGGCATACGAATAAATGTTCGATGAGAAAGAATCATTATACTGAAGCGAAATTTCAATCGGGATGGAATCCCGTTCGCCTTCGATATAGATCGGGGGCTCATGCAGCACTTCGCGGTTGCGGTTCAGATATTCCACAAAGGATCGAATGCCGCCGTCATATTGGAATTCCGCCTTTCTCTCTTTTTCGCGCCGATCCTCCAATATGATTTTGATCCCCTTGTTCAGGAAGGCGAGCTCACGCAGGCGGTTTTGCAAAATGTCATAATCGTATTCCGTCGTTTCGGTAAAGATTTCCGGGTCGGGTTTGAACGTAACCTTCGTTCCTGTTTCATCCGTTTCCCCGATCACTTGCAGGTCATAATCGGGCACGCCCCGGGTGTAACGTTGGCGGTGAATTTTTCCTTCCCGTCTCACTTCCACTTCCAGCCATTCCGACAGGGCATTCACCACCGACACGCCCACTCCGTGCAAGCCGCCGGAAAATTTGTAGCCATCACCGCCGAATTTTCCGCCGGCATGGAGAACCGTCATCACGACTTCAACGGCCGGCCGCCCCATTTTCGGATGAATTCCGACCGGAATCCCGCTTCCGTTGTCAGTGACCGTTACGCTGTTATCCGGGTTGACGATCACCTCAATCGTGTCACACCGCCCGGCCAATGCTTCATCGATGCTGTTATCCACCACTTCCCATACGAGGTGGTGCAAACCGCGGCTCGATGTGGACCCGATATACATTCCCGGGCGTTTACGAACAGCCTCTAATCCTTCCAGTACCTGAATCTGAGTTTCATCGTAATTGGTATTTTGTACGGACAATTCGGTCACCTGCTTCCTTATCCAAAACTAACGTAAAACAAAAACAACCGATTGACTTCAAGGCCAATCAGGGTTGGTCAACCGCTTATTTCCCCGGAATCTGGCTGTCATCCGCCCTTTTTTTTAATGTGGTTGACGAGATCGGCGAAGCGAACACGCCATTCTTTGTGATCACGTAAGATTTTACTGCTTCAGGCGAAATCCGTTCCACCTTCCCCTTTCGTCTGGCCATTTCGAGGAAAGTGCAGTCTCCGGATTCTTCCAGCACATCCGCATCCAGGATGGCGATCACCTCGCGAATGCGGAGCGTGCGGCTTCCCCCTAGGTGAATAAACACCTGATCACCCCAGTTCCGTTATACGCCCTTGCCGCACCTGGTAAATCCGCGCCTTCGCCAGTGTTTCCTGATCAATCCCCTCCAGATTGGTCGTGGTGACAAAGGTTTGCACACGGCCGCGAATCGCCTCCAGTAGGTGCGTTTTTCGGGAATCATCAAGTTCAGATAAAACATCATCCAATAATAGAACAGGATAATAGCCGGTCTCCTGATAAATCAGTTCAATTTCAGCCAATTTCAGAGATAAAGCGGCCGTTCGCTGCTGCCCCTGTGAACCGTACAGGTGCAGATCAAGTCCGTTGGCTGTCAAACGCAAGTCGTCCCGCTGCGGGCCAATCAGGGTGGTTCCGCGTCTAATCTCTTTTTCGCGTTTTTTTTCCAATTCCCTCTGCAAAAGCAGGGGCCATTCCCCCGGATCCGTGTCGAGCAGCGACGGCAGAGACGGGAGGTATTCGATCTCCAGCTCTTCCAGGCCGCGCGTGATTGCCTGGTGAATCCCTCTTGCCCATTTCCTGAGAGAAGAAAGAAAAGCGAGCCGTTTCTTCCACAGATCTATGGAAAACTGGATGAACTGCTCATCCAGCACATTTAAGAGTGCGGACTGGAATGTCCCTTTCTGGCCTAACTGTTTTAGCAAACTGTTGCGCTGCGTCAATAACTTGTTCAATTGCGTAAGATGATGAACATAAGCGGGGCTGACCTGTCCGATCTCCATATCCAAAAAGCGCCTGCGAATCTGCGGACTTCCTTTGACGAGCGCCAGGTCTTCCGGAGCGAATAAAACGGCGGGGAGGGAGCCGATATACTGGCTGAGCCGTGGCTGCTCAATTCCGTTTCGACTCACCTTTTTCCCTTTTTCCGTCATTTGCACTTCCAGCCGGAGCTTTTGTTCCCCTTTTCTGACGCTGGCTTTGGCAACAGCCCTTTTCTCGCCGAAGCGGATCAATTCCCTGTGCGTTCGCGTGCGATGGGATTTCCCCAGCGCCAGGAGATAGAGGGATTCGAGAATATTGGTTTTTCCCTGGGCATTCGGTCCGACAAACAGATGGAGTTCCTCGGGGCAATGGAGGTCGAGTTCCGCAATATTGCGGAATTGCTTCAGGTTTAAATTTTCCACTCTCAAGATTGAGGGCCCTCCCTTACTCCCCGATCACTTGTACCGAACCGTATCCGGCGATATCCACAATATCCTGTGGATAAAGCTTTCGTCCCCTTCTCGATTCCGGCTCCCGATTTACCCTTACTTCCACTTCCTGCAAAAAGATTTTCACAAAGCCCCCGCTGTGAGCGAGATCGAGTTTTTTCAGCAACTGCCCGAGCGTGATGTACGGGCCGTCGATTTTAACCTGCTGCAACAAAGCTCCCTCCTTCGGGATTAGCGGGTGCGGATCGGGACGATTAAGTGCAGGGAATCCTCTCGATCGGTCGGTTGAATCAAAAAAGGCCGCATCGGACCGGTAAATTGAATGCGAATCTCATCGCTTTCAATGGAGCGGAGGGCTTCCATCATATACCGGGCATTAAAGGAAATGCCGAGTTCCGGCCCATTTACCTTCGCGATGACTTCCTCCGTCACGCTTCCGATATCCTGTGCGGCAGAATTCACCTCTACCTTCCCGTCTTTCAAAGTCCATTTTATCACATTATCCCGTCCATCCCGACTGATGAGTGATGCACGATCAACGGATTGTAACAATTCCTTGGTCGAAGAGATGAGTTCCGTTTCCCCGCCGTCCGGAATAACCCGGTTGGTGTCGGGATACGTTCCTTCGAGCAGGCGGGAATAAAATTCCCACTCATCCGTTTTTACCAGTATTTGGTTTTCCGCCACGATAATATCCACAATTCCCGTATAATCTGCCAGCGTTTTGGCGAGTTCGGTCAAACTTTTGCCGGGAATGATCACGTTTTTCAAAGTGAGTTCTTCCGATCCTTCCACATGGGCCTGTTGCCTGGACAGACGATGGCTGTCCGTCGCCACGCATGTGAGCACACCGCCTTCCAGCTGCATCAGGACACCCGTCAGAACGCCGCGCGCCTCATTGGTGGCAACGGCAAATCCGGTTTGCCGAATCAAAGTTTTCAGGGTATCGGCTGACACGCTGAAGAGCTGTTCTGTGGATAACATCGGCAAACGCGGATATTCCACAGGGTCAAATCCGTTCAGATGAAATTCGGATGTTTCCGAGCGGATCGTGGTTTGAAACTTCTCATTGGCAAACCATTCCACTTCTTTTCCTGGGAGTTTTCTTACCAGATCGCCGAAGATGCGTCCGGGGAGAACGACACTTCCCAGCTTTTCCACAAATACCTGCTCCAAGTCGTCTTTCCGTTTCGGAACCCGCACCTGAATCGTGATGTCGGAATTGCTGCCGGTGAGCAAAAGTCCGTTTTCATCCGCCGTCACTTTGATTCCGGTCAGAATCGGAATGGTCGTCTTGGAGGAAACTGCTTTGGACACTTGGGAAACGGCATCCACCAGCGCTGATTTGATCACGCGAAACTTCATATTCATCCTCCTTAGTATGAGTCAAAAAACAAATGAAAAAGTAGACATAAACCGGAACGGCTTTGCATATATATATATTTTTTTAAAGAAGACAGCAGTAGTAGTAGTAAGGGCTGTGGATAATGTGGAAAAGTGGTCCGAGCCCGGACAAGCCGGGCAATCCGGCCTGTGGAAAAGATGTGCATAAACTGTATCCGGTTATCCACAATACCCACAGGAACATGAAATCAGCCGCGGTTGATTCTCTGCTTCAATTGGCTGATTGCTTGTTCCAGCTGAGGATCTTGCTTCAGATTGCGGCTGATTTTCTCGTGAGCGTGGATGACAGTGGTGTGGTCTCTTCCGCCGAAGTCTTCCCCGATTTTCGGAAGGGAGAAATCTGTGAGTTCCCGGCAAAGGTACATGGCGATTTGACGGGGAAAGGCGACAGACTTCGTCCGTTTCTTGCTTTTTAAATCTTCCACCCGCAAGCGATAGTAATTGGCGACAGCCTGCTGGATATCATGGATGCTGATCACCCGGGGGCGCGATTGCGGCATGATGTCCTTTAGCGCTTCTGCGGCCAGTTCCGGCGTGACGGGCTGATTCATCAGAGCCGAAAAGGCGACCACGCGGATCAGCGCCCCTTCCAGTTCGCGAATGTTGGTATCGACACGATCGGCGATGAAAGCCAATACTTCACTCGGAACATCTAAGTTATCAGCGATTGATTTCTTGCGCAAGATAGCGATCCTCGTCTCCAAATCGGGGGGTTGCACATCGGTGATCAGTCCCCATTCAAATCGTGAACGCAACCGGTCTTCCAGCGTCGGGATTTCCTTGGGCGGACGATCGCTGGAGATGATGATTTGCTTATTGGCCTCATGAAGGGCATTAAATGTATGGAAGAATTCTTCCTGGGTTTGTTCTTTTCCCGCCAGAAACTGAATATCGTCAATTAACAGGATATCCACGGACCGGTACTTGTTCCGAAACTGGATCGTCTTGTTGTCGCGGATCGAATTGATAAATTCATTCGTGAATTTTTCCGATGAGATGTAGACCACGCGGCTGGAGGGCGTGTGATCGAGGACATAATGCCCGATCGCATGCATCAGGTGCGTTTTGCCCAGTCCGACGCCGCCATAGATAAACAGCGGATTATAGGCTTTGGCCGGTGCTTCCGCCACTGCGAGCGATGCGGCGTGGGCAAAGCGGTTGCCGGAGCCGATCACAAATGTATCAAAGGTGTAACGCGGATTGAGCTGTGTGCGCGGCGGCTCCTCCTCCGTTTCCTCTTCAGCCTCCGCGGTGTCTGCTTTCTTTTCGGAATCCACCTGGTTTTTTTCAGAACTTTGGCTGACAAATTTCACGCCGAGAGGGGAACCGGTTATTTCCTTCAAGGCATCGCGAACGAGATCGGCGTAACGCGATTCCAGCCAGTCGCGGGCAAAATCGTTGGGGGTGGAAACGACGAGAATGTCCTCGCGAAGTTGGATGGCTTCCGTCGTTTTCAGCCATGTCTCGAAGCTGGGTTTGCTGATTTTGTCCTGAATGGAATCCAGCGTTTTCGCCCATAATTCTTGGATGTGGATCATCAAAGAACCTCCTTTCCCTTGACTAATTCTTGAACATTGTTATCCACAGGGAATTCCCTTGCCCTTTGACAGATGAAGGCATATATCTACAATTTCCACAGCCTGTGGATATCTTTTATTCACAGCCTGTGGATTCTTTATGAGGGAGTTATCCACAATCTGTGGATAACCGGATGAAACCGTAAAATTTATCCACAAGAAAACACCAATAGAATATCAAAACAAACCAGTATTTACAATGAAAAATAGTTAGTTATCCACAATCCACAGGAAGATGAAAAACAGTTATCCACAGGTGTGGATATTGTGGAAAAACGGAGGATAATGTCGGGATAACCGGTGGATAACGAAAAAAATATCCACATGTGGATAAACAGGTCTGTGGATTTCCTCTTTCTTGACATGATGGAAACATCCCGGATATAATGATAGAGATTGTCCGTCGGGGTTTACGTACGGAAATTCAACGCAAGAAGGGAGGTTTCTCCTGGACGCGTTCCCCTGTGTTCGACCGGCTTTGCAAAGGACCGGAAGAGTCAGATGGTTCTCAGGGTGATTTGGCGGCCAGGTGGCGATATGAAGAGAACTTATCAACCCAGCAACCGCAGACGCAAAAATGTTCACGGTTTCCGCGCTCGCATGAGCAGCAAGAATGGCCGTAAAGTGCTGGCTAGACGCAGAAGAAAAGGAAGAAAAGTATTATCCGCTTAATTTGTCGAGGCCACTTTTGATGTGGCCTTTTTTCCTATACGCAATTTTGGTAGTTTATTCTCCCGGGTTTTGCTCTATAATTGTTGATGGACTTGTATTTTTTAGTAGGGAAGGAGCCGATCTTTGCAAAAGGAATATCGTCTGAAAAGACGAAACGATTTCAGAAAGGTATTTCAAGCGGGGCAATCCGTCGCCAATCGGCAGTTTGTCGTTGTGATGCTCGGCCGCAAGGCGGAGGGGCCGCCGCGGATCGGGATCTCTGTCAGCAAAAAAGTGGGGAAAGCGGTTGTGCGCAATCGCATTAAGCGTTTGGTCAAGGAAGTAACCCGGCATTTTATCCCTTATCTCCATCCGAAAACGGATTATGTGATTATCGCCCGCATTCCGGCGGCGCAAATGGATTATAAGCAAGTGAAAGCGAGCCTCCTTCACGTTTTCCAGAAGGGGAAGTGCTTTGTCACGAAACCCCCGAAGTAAACCGCATCAAGGGGGAATGGCAATGAAATGGATTGCCCTCGGTCTCATCCATTTTTACCGACGCTTTCTTTCACCGCTGAAACCGCCCGTATGCCGGTTTGTGCCCACTTGTTCGGAGTATGCGCTGATCGCCATTCAAAGGCATGGTTTTGTTTACGGAGGTTGGTTGACGCTGAGGCGGCTTCTCAAATGTCATCCCTTTCACCCGGGGGGATTTGATTATGTGCCGGAAAAACGACAGAAACGGCCAGATAGATTCCACAGTGATCGAAGCTCAAAATGAGGAGGGAATTCCCTTGTTAAAACGCAGGCGTTGGATCGCCGCAGTACTGCTGCTCGTGCTTTCTGTGGTGATGCTGTCGGGGTGTTCGACGAACCCGGGACAATACAAAATTGACCGCGCGCATCCATCTTGGTTTGAACAGATCTTGGTCATTCCGTTATCCGACTTGTTAGATTTGTTTAAAGACTGGCTCGGGAACTACGGATTATCCATTCTGGTTGTAACCTTTCTGGTTCGCCTGGTGATTCTCCCGCTGACGTGGAAGCAGCAGAAAAGCGCCAAGGCCATGCAGGAATTGCAGCCGCAGCTGACCAAACTGCGGGAGAAATATAAAAACAACCAGCAGAAACTGCAAGAAGAGACGATGAAGCTGTTCCAGAAGCACAATGTGAATCCGATGGCCGGTTGTTTGCCGTTGCTGATCCAGATTCCCGTATTGCTGGCTTTTTATCGTGCCATCATCGGAAACGCACATATCGCCCATTCCAGCTTTTTGTATCTGCAGCTGGGCAAAGCGGATCCTTTTTATATTTTGCCGCTGCTCGCCGCCGTGACGACATATTTGCAATTTATTTCGACCGGCGCCGGTGCCAATCCGCAGATGAAAGTAATGGTCTGGGTGATGCCGGTAATGATTTTCTTCCTCGCTTATCAGTTCCCTGCAGCGCTTTCCCTGTACTGGGTGGGCGGAAACATCTTTACGATTCTGACGTACCTGCTGTTTTTCAATAAGATGAAGAAAAGCAACGTGACCCAGGAAGGAACCGTCCGTTGAACAAACTGATCGTCGAGGCGGGAACGGTTGAAGAAGCCGTCGCCCAGGCGCTCAAACAGTTAGGCGTTTCTCGTGAGCGTCTTCGCGTTCGGGTGGTGGAAGAGGCGAGCAGGGGTTTTTTGGGGTTGTTTGGCCGTCGCCCGGCTAAAGTTGAAGTGGAAGTGATGGAAGATCCGGCGGAAAAAGCCCGTGCCTTTTTGCAGGGGTTGCTGCAACGGATGGGGGCGGACGCAACGGTGGAAATCACGACTTCAGCGAAAAAGGGGTTTGTCACCATCACGGCTCGGGAGGAGCAGACAGGTGCGCTCATCGGCCGGCATGGACAGACACTGGAAGCAATGGAACTCCTCGTCAACCTCGCAGCCAATCGCCGTGAGGAGAAGCCGGTGCGATTTGAATTGGATATCGACGGCTATCGGGAGCGGAGACGCAAAGCGTTGGCTGAGTATGTGATGAAGATGGCGGCCAAGGCAAGGCAGACACGCCAGGAGGTCCGGTTATCCCCGATGCCGGCCAATGAACGGAAGTGGGTTCACCAGACGATCAAGAAAGAACCGAATCTGAAAACGGTGAGCCGTGGAGAAGAACCCAACCGCTCGGTGGTGATCTATTGGCAGGACTAACCTGATGAAGGAATTGGTTGTCTCTGGACTGCCACTTACTTCAGGATACAAACGTCGGGTAAATCCGGCCCGGTATCTCCCCTGTTTCAGGGGAGTTTTTTCATACCCTGTTTTTGCCTGGCAGTTGGCGGTGTGCTAAGATTAGATTCGAGGTGACACTATGGATACCGATACGATTGCTGCGATCTCAACCCCGATGGGCGAAGGGGGCATCGCGGTCATCCGTGTCAGCGGACCGGAGGCGGTGTCGATCGCGGATAAAATATATAAGGGAAAGAAGAGTTTGGCCAGTGTGCCGAGCCATACGGTAAATTACGGTTTTATCATTGACCCGGAATCGAAAGAGAGAATTGATGAGGTTTTGGTAACCGTGATGAGAGCCCCGCGTACATTTACCCGGGAAGATGTGGTGGAAATCAGCTGCCATGGCGGAATGATTCCCGTCGAGCGGACTCTTGAGGCGCTGCTGGCGACAGGGGCCCGCCTGGCCGAACCGGGCGAATTTACAAAAAGGGCCTTTTTAAACGGGAGAATCGATCTTTCACAGGCAGAAGCAGTGATGGATCTGATTCGGGCCAAAACGGATCGCGCTGCCAAAATGGCGTTGGGCCAGCATGAAGGCAGGCTGTCGCGGATGATCAACCGGCTGCGCAACGAAATTTTGGAAGTGCTGGCTCATCTGGCGGTCAATGTGGATTATCCCGAATATGATGCCGAGGAAATGACGGCGAAGCTGTTGCGCGAACGGGCGCAAGAGATCGAACGGGAGATCGAGCGCCTGTTGAGTACCGCGCGCCAGGGCAAAATCATTCGTGAAGGAATCCACACTGCGATCGTGGGCAGACCCAATGTCGGCAAATCTTCGCTCATGAACGCCCTGACGCAGGAGAACAAGGCGATTGTAACCGATATCCCCGGGACCACCCGGGACGTGATCGAAGAATATGTCAATGTCAGGGGAATTCCGCTGCGTTTATTGGATACTGCCGGAATTCGCGAAACCGAGGATGTGGTTGAACGGATCGGTGTGGAGCGTTCCCGGCAGGCGCTGGAACAGGCCGACCTGATCCTGTTGGTTCTCAATTACGCGGAACCGTTGAACGAAGAGGATCGCCGGCTGCTCCAATGGGTGCGGAATCATACGGCGCTGGTTATTGTCAATAAAACGGACCTGCCGCGGAAATTGGATCTTGATCAGGTAAGGGAGCTGTCCGGGGATCTGCCGATCATTACGACCTCATTAAAGGAAGAACGCGGAATCGAAGATTTGGAAGAAGCGATTTCACGGCTGTTTAAGTTGGGAAAAGTCGACATGGCGGATGGAACTTATGTCAGCAATGCCCGCCATATCCATCTCCTCAAAAAAGCGCTGGAGAGCGTGCGGGAAGTTTTGAATGGAATTGATGCCGGCATGCCGTTGGATATGGTGGAAATAGACTTGAAAAACGCCTGGCAGTTTCTGGGTGAAGTGATTGGCGATGCGGTGGCCGAAGATTTGATTGATCAGATTTTCTCCCAGTTTTGCTTGGGTAAATAAAGAGGTGAATCAAGGATGTCCTACCATGCGGGGAGTTATGATGTGATTGTGGTCGGAGCCGGACATGCGGGATGTGAAGCGGCATTGGCAGCCGCGCGAATGGGGTGCTCCACCTTGCTGTTGACGATCAGCCTCGACATGATCGCCTATATGCCATGCAATCCGTCGATCGGCGGCCCGGCCAAGGGGCATGTCGTCAGGGAAATCGATGCGCTGGGCGGTGAAATGGGGAAAAATATCGATAAAACCCATATTCAAATGCGCATGTTGAATACGGGAAAAGGACCGGCCGTTTATGCACTGCGGGCGCAGGCAGATAAAGTTTTGTACCAGCGGGAGATGAAAAAAACGCTGGAAACCACGCCAAATCTTGAGCTGATCCAGGGCATGGTGGAGAGGCTGATCGTGGAAAACGGGGTCTGCAAAGGGGTGGTGACGCGCACCGGCGCCCATTATACCTCCAAGGCAGTGGTGCTCACAACCGGAACCTATCTGCGCGGAAAGGTGATTATCGGGGATCTCTCGTATGAGAGCGGGCCCAATAACCAGCAGCCGTCTGTTAATCTGGCCCATCATCTCATAGAGCTGGGATTTGAAATGGTGCGGTTTAAAACGGGAACACCGCCCCGGGTAAACCGGAAATCGATTGACACCAGCCAGATGGAAATTCAGCCCGGCGATGAAGAGCCGCGTGCTTTCTCTTATGAGACGACCCGGTTTATCACAGACCAACTGCCTTGTTGGCTGACCTATACCAATGAAAAAACCCATCGTCTCATCCAGGAGAATCTCCATCGTGCCCCGATGTACTCCGGAACGATCGAGGGTCGCGGCCCCCGCTACTGCCCTTCGATTGAGGACAAAATCGTGCGCTTCGCCGACAAGGGCCGCCATCAGATCTTTATCGAACCGGAGGGCCGGGAGACCGAAGAGATGTATGTGCAGGGCTTATCCACCAGTCTGCCGGAAGATGTCCAGCTGAAGATGCTCCACACCATCAAGGGATTGGAAAAAGCGGAAATGATGCGTACCGGTTATGCGATTGAATATGACGCCATCGTTCCCACGCAGCTTTGGCCATCGCTGGAAACCAAGCGGGTGGAAGGACTGTTTACCGCCGGGCAGCTCAACGGCACGTCCGGATATGAAGAGGCAGCTGCGCAAGGCATTATGGCCGGAATCAATGCAGCCAGAAAAGTTCAGGGGAAAGATCCGGTGATTCTCGACCGGTCCCAGGCCTATATCGGCGTCCTGATCGATGACCTGGTCACCAAAGGGACCAATGAGCCTTATCGCCTTTTGACATCAAGGGCGGAGTACCGTCTGCTCTTGAGGCATGATAACGCTGATCTTCGCCTCACCGATCTCGGCTATGAGCTCGGTTTGATTTCTGAGGAACGGTATCGCCGCTTTACCGCCAAATGTGAAGCGATCGAAAAAGAAATTGCCCGTTTACGCGAAACGAAGGTACGTCCGACCGAAGAGGTTCAATCGATTTTGGAAGAGATGGGAACCTCGAGAATCAACAATGCCGTGCCGCTGGCCATGCTGATCAAACGGCCGGAGCTCGGCTACAAGGAAATCGCCCGGATGTCTCCGCCACCGGAACCGGTTGCGCCGGATGTGGCGGAACAGGTGGAAATCCAGCTGAAATACGAAGGTTACATCAAAAAGGCGTTGCAACAGGTAGAGAAAATGCGCCGCATGGAGGAAAAGCGGATTCCGGATTGGGTGGATTACGGGAAAATTGCCGGCATTTCCTCTGAGGCGCGGGAAAAGCTGGAACAAGTGCGTCCGATCTCGCTGGGGCAAGCGTCGCGCATTTCCGGAGTCAACCCTGCGGATATCTCCATTTTGATGGTGCATATCGAGCAAAATGGAAAGGCTTATGCGAAGTGAAACTTGGAGGGAACACGGTGCAGGAACATGGAGAGTGGTTGCAGCAGGCGGTCTCGGAATGGGGGCTTATCCTTTCGGATCAACAGCTCAGGCAGTTTGCGCAGTATTTCGAGCGACTTGTGGAGACCAACAAAGTGATGAATCTGACGGCGATCACTGAACCGCGGGAGGTTTATGTCAAGCATTTTTATGATTCTTTGCTGTTGGCGAAGAGTTTGGATATCAAAGAGGTTGATTCGCTGATCGATGTGGGGACCGGTGCAGGCTTTCCGGGGATTCCGCTGAAAATCGCATTTCCCCATCTCCGGCTGGTGCTGTTGGATTCGCTCAAAAAGCGCGTTCAGTTTTTGCGGGAAACGGCCGACGCACTCGGCCTGAAAGAAGTGGAATGCGTTCATGGCCGTGCGGAAGACCTGGCAAAACAGAAGGGGTATCGCCAGTCTTTTGATTTGGTGACGGCGAGGGCCGTGGCCAGATTAAATGTCCTGGCGGAGTACTGTTTGCCATTTGTCAAAGTCGGAGGATATTTCGTATCGATGAAAGGGCCTTCCGTGGGCGAGGAGATAACGGAGGCCAAACGGGCGCTGTTTATCTTGGGCAAGACAACGGTGGAGAGAGAAGAGTTTCAGTTGCCGGAGGGAATGGGAACGAGGAATATTCTGATCATGAAAAAGCGGGATCAGACGCCCAAGGCGTATCCGCGTAAAGCAGGAACGCCCGCAAAGCAACCGCTGGTTTAAGTTCACATTCGCTTTTAAAAAAGGAAGCCGGATCTCCCTTTGTTCAGAGACGACGGCTTCCTTTTTTATCCGAGGTTATTGATCAGATTGTGCAGTCCGCGCAAAGCGATTTTCCTTTTTTCGACCTTGTCGATCTCCTGCCGTTTGCGGCTGTTTTGCGAGAAAGGGGTCATGAATTCCTCCCAGGAATTATAGCCGCCATAAGCATCCTCGAATTCAATATCGTCCCTTTTTAAACTGGAATCCCCCTCTTTCTCGGGTTCATCTTCGGGCTCGCGGCCAAACGGCTGAATCGTAGGCTGTCCGTTGGGGAACAGGCTGTGATCTTCTTCCTGGGGTGTCTCTTCCCAAAAAATGCTGGCGGGACGGTTAAGTTCTTTTTTTTCCCTTTGCTCAGTCAAAGATTGCAGACGCGCTTTTTTTTGGTTGCGGGAACGCCGTCTGGGAGAGAACGGTTCCAGCGGGAAAACATCTTGTTCCTGGTTGGCTTGTTCATTTTTGTCCGATTCGTATGAGTCGGAATCAAAGGATGTCCGGCTTGAAAACGGGCGTGGCTCAAAGGATGGATCATAACCATTTTGTTCATATTGCTGCGATTCAAATGGTTGCTGCCCCGTTTGGTTTGGCTGGTTTCTTTCGCCCGGATAGGCAAACGGCTTGAACATCGGGTCCTGAAAAAAGCCGGAGTCTTGGAAGAAATCATTGTCGAAGCTTTTGGAAATGGAGTCTTCCGCTTCTTCTTCCTCGTGGTCGGATTCACTGACTCCTTGCATGCGATGGTTTTCAGTCAACCGTTTGCGCAATTTCAATTCCCGTTCCCGATAAACCGGGGGAGTCTCTGAATCAACCACTTCGTCTTTTTGTTCAAAATCTTCCTGGAGGCCATTTCTCCCGTCGTAATAAGGGGTTTCTTGCCAACCGGAAACGGGTTCATCCTTGCTCTCCTCATCCTCTAACTTGATTCGCTCAAGATGATAGATGGGATATTCTTCTTCCATCTCCGGTTGCTCTTGAAAAGAGAATCTGTTTTTGTGGCGTCTGAATGCTTTTTTTCTCCGGGATCGTTCATTAAGAAACGGGTAAGGGGATACATACTCCACCTGTTGTGCTTCCAGCACTTCCGGATCTTCTCCGTCGGACAGTGAACCGATCGGGGAGAAAGGTTCAGGGGTGGAGGTTTTGCTCTCCTGTACCGATTCTCCTAAGGCGGGTTGCTGCACTTGGAACGTATAAGTGGTCGTTTCACCAAAAGGCGTTTGCAAAGTCTGCTTTTGGGAATAAATGCATCCGTCCGCATTCGCGTGCATAAAGCCGCCGGTCTGTGAGGAGGAATCGCCGTCCGGACTGGTTTGCTGGCCTATTTGCTGGCTGACCATCGTCGTCAGCATCTCTGCTGTCAAATGAATATAAAGGGGGTTCAACCCCTTTTCCTTCAAGGCTTCGACTGATGCCTGGCCTGATTTTCCCGTACCGATCACAATACAATCATACCGGGATTCAAACTGTGACATACACTCCCCCTCCTTTTGCTGACTCCGGCTGTGCCTGTTGTTCCATTTGCATTGGAAGGGGCACAGCACTCATTTGTCAAAATTTTTCCCAAATGGTTGATAAGAAGTGAGCCCCCCAGGGTCACCCATGGGGGGAACAGGGATTACTTTTTCGCTTTCGCCTCTTTTTTGCTTTCACCCAGGGCATCTGGGACGGAGAATTCTTGTTGAATCGAAGCAGCTGCTTCAAGCATTTCTTTAGTCGGAACGGTTCGCGCTTTGGATTGGGCGAACTTGCAAAGTCCGAAACCATTGGCAAATTGTGCTTCAATGCCATAATCTTCAGCAAAGATGAGCTTGTCGCCGAAGCGTTCGCGGTAGAAAGGTTTAAACGGAATCGAAGCACCGCCGGTCAGGATGATATAGGTAATGTCATCGCCGTAGTCGAGCCGGTTCCAAACTTCTTCCACCAAAGCTTCCCCGACTTCCCTGATGCATTCCTGGACGATGGGGCTGACGTCGTGCGTTTTTCCTTTGAAGCTGATTTCACCTGAACGAACAATGCGCGGCAGGCTCCAGATCGGATATTCCTTCCCGTGACCATCCGGGTCTGCATTGCGTGTAAAATCGAGCAGGCGTTTTGCCAGGGTGTGATAAACATTCAGCATCGCGTGACGCGACGTGAAGCTTTGGCGTTTAATGATCGTTTCTCCGTGCAATGTTTCGATATCGGATGTGCCAAAGCCAAGGTCGTTGATGCTTACTTTTTGAATGAACAAATCTTCGTTTAACAGTTTGCCTTCACGGTCGAGGGCGATATGGAACAAGGTGGCCATCGGCTGGCTGATTACGAAGAGATTTTCCCGCTTAATTTCAAATTCGATTTTGCGCCAGGGGAGGTTTCCTTGTTTCACTTCAAAACTGTGTTTGCCCACCAGACGGCGTTTCAACTCATCTTTGTAGTCGATGTAGCTGTCGGTTGGCAATGCGACGGATACAACCGGTTCGGTGCTTCCTTGCAGCATGAGGCCGGTGCTGACGCGGAACATGATCAGATATTCTTGTTCACGGAACCAGGTTGGGCTGAACAGACGACGCTTGTGGGAGTCGAACAATTCGTCATCGCCGGCTTGCTCGATGGCCAGCTTGCCGCAGAACCATTCGCGATCCCCTTCGCGCTCGCGGTACATAATATTGTGAGGGTCATTATTATAAGTGATTTCACCGACACGGTTTGGTACGACCATGTTACGGATAAACATTTTATAAAACTTTCCGTTGGCACGGGTAACCACTTTTGTTCCGTAATAACCCTGGTCATTCCCTATGTATACAGGTGCACTCATTTTTCAGATATCCTCCTCAAGTGAATGAAATCCCCTTCTTCCCACGATTCTATCAATTGTGAAGCCCAAGGGTCAACATAGAATGACCAATAACGACAAAGTTCTTCAAATATCGTCGATTTTCGGATCAGAGAAGAAGTTTGGGCTGTGAAAGTATTTGCAGACCGGGCGCGATCCCCCTTAAACTGCCGAGTTTCCGGTCTGTGACAATCCTCGAAAATTTGACGCGTTTCAGCCGGGGAACGCAGATGAATGGTTAATGTTCCACGTGGAACAAAGAACTCTGTTGTGCGGATCAGTCCAAATGCAGGAACGGGAGCCGGATGGGCATATTCTTACAAAACGATGACAGTTCATATCTTGATTTTCGATCTTGATCAGGAGATTAGGAGGTAGATGGTAATCGGCAGCGAAATGGTAATAATAAGTGGCCCGGCGTCAGAAAGGTGCGGAATTCAAATCATCGGCGGTAAGGTTGGGTCTTTGAATCCTGGAAAATACGTGCGTCCATCGTTTTACGCCATCCATTTACGCCCGTTTTGAAATAGGTTTCCAGACTAAGGTGGTGGCTGTGTTGATGAAAGAGTCGTTTTCGCGACTGTTTGGTCTGGTTGAGAAGGAAACCGACCAGATTAAACAAATTTCTGTGGAGGCAATTGTCCCTAGCCCTTATCAGCCTCGCACATTGTTTCACGAAGAACGGATAGATGAGCTCTGTCAAACGATTCGTGTCCATGGTGTGATTCAGCCGATTGTCGTTCGCCGCAAGGGTCAGGGATATGAATTGATTGCGGGAGAAAGGCGGCTGCGGGCGGTTAAAAAGTTGGGGATGACGACCGTGCCCGCAGTGATCCGGGATATGTCCGACAGCCAGGCGGCTTCTGCCGCACTGATTGAAAATCTTCAGCGGGAAGGGTTGACTGCGATTGAAGAGGCTCATGCCTATCAAAAACTGATTGAGCTGCACCAATTGACGCAGGAGAGCCTGGCGCAACGCCTCGGCAAAGGACAGTCCACGATTGCGAACAAGTTGCGCTTGTTGCAACTTCCCCAAGCCGTTCAGGAGGAATTGCTGAAACGGACCATAACCGAACGGCATGCCCGCTCCCTGTTGGCCTTGAAAGAACCGAGCCGGCAATTGGAAGTGCTGAAAGAGATTTTGGAACGGGACTTAAATGTGAAACAGACCGAGGAACGGGTTCGGCGGTTGCTGGAGAAGGAGCCGGCCGCACCGAAAAAGAAAGGGAAACGAAAGTCCGTCTCTCGCGATTTCCGGATTGCCATCAATACCATTCGCCAATCGATCGATATGGTAAAGCAGACGGGGATGGATGTGTTGACTGATGAGAAGGATCATCAGGATTATGTGGAACTTGTCATCCGTATTCCCAAATAATTTGGTTCACTTGTCTGATTTTTTCCTTCCGTTGGAGAAAAACGTTCATTAAAATAAAGAAAGGATCGAAATGTAATATTGAGGCAAAAACGCCTCTTTTTCTTTATTTTTGCGCTGCTCCCTGCTTGTTTCGGGAGAAGGGGAGGAGCCGTTCAGCGGATCTTTTTCTTCTTGTTGAGTCAGGTGTCTGAATGAATCCGTTCGGGAAAAGGGCATCATTTGTCAAACACCACCCCCGGGATTTGGATGGGACAAAACCAGGAGGGGATTGGTGCTTCGCTGATGACCATTTGAAACGCGGGAAGGTCAGGGGGGGAACCCTGCGCCCTCGACTGCAAAAACTTTCAGAAAAGGAAGAGGCCGCAGTTCCGATGTCGCCTCGGAGATGGAATGCAAGAGCGGTTTGGGGTCTGGTTAAAGGAAAAGAGGTGGAAAAATGGGAAAAGTGATTGCGATTGCGAATCAGAAAGGGGGCGTCGGAAAAACGACGACGTCGATCAATTTGTCTGCCGGCATCGCCTCTCTCGGAAAACGGGTTTTAATTGTTGATATTGATCCGCAGGGAAATACGACCAGTGGACTTGGCATCAATAAGGGCGATGTCGAACGCTGTGTCTATGATGTTTTGATGAACGAGGCACCGGTCGAGGAAGTGCTGATTCCATCGATCGTCGAAAATCTCTATGTGATTCCGGCGACTATTCAACTGGCGGGGGTTGAAATTGAATTATCGCAGGCCATCTCACGGGAACTGCGGCTGAAACGGGCATTGCAATCAGTGAAACAGGATTTTGATTATATTTTTATCGATTGTCCTCCATCACTGGGGATTATTACATTAAATGCGTTAACCGCAGCCGAATCTGTCCTCATTCCGATTCAGTGTGAGTTTTATGCTCTGGAAGGATTGGGACAGCTGTTGAATACGATTCGCATTGTGCAAAAACACTTAAACAAAAACCTGGGAGTGGAAGGCGTTCTGCTGACCATGTTCGATAGCAGAACCAATTTGTCCGTTCAGGTGATGGACGAAGTGAAAAAGTACTTTCAGCAAAAGGTTTACCGGACAGTGATCCCGCGAAACGTTCGGCTCAGTGAGGCACCAAGCCACGGGAAGCCGATCATCACATATGATCCGAAATCGCGTGGTGCTTTATGCTATAACGAACTGGCGAAAGAAGTGGTGATGCAAAATGAGTAACAAAGGCCTCGGACGAGGGCTTGGCGCTTTGTTTCAAGTGGATGTGACGACAGAGGAGGATCATGTTCACGAGGCGGAAATAACGGATTTGCGCCCGAATCCCTATCAGCCGCGCAAACATTTTGATGATGAACTGCTGCAGGAATTGACCGAATCGATTAAACAGCATGGAATAGTCCAACCATTGGTTGTGAGAAAAAGCATTCGCGGCTATGAAATTGTCGCAGGAGAGCGCCGTTTTCGCGCTGCCAAAGCGGCCGGGCTGACGAAAGTTCCGGTGGTCGTTCGTGAGTTTACAGACGATCAGATGATGGAGATTGCGCTTGTTGAGAATTTGCAACGGGAAGATCTCAATCCGATGGAAGTGGCCCACGCCTATCAGAAATTGATGAAGCATTTGTCGGTTACCCAGGAAGAATTGGCAGAACGAGTGGGAAAAAGCCGTCCCCATGTCGCCAATTTTTTGCGTTTGCTGCAATTGCCGCCGCAAGTTCAAGATGATGTTTCACGTGGAACATTGTCAATGGGACATGCCCGGGCGCTTCTGGGCGTAAAAGATGCGGATTTGCTCATCAAGCTGGCGGAGAAGGTGAAAAAAGAAAAGCCAAGTGTACGCCAGCTGGAGGAATGGGTGCAACAGCTCAATCAGACAATGCCCAAGAAAGAACGGAAAAAGAGCAAAGAAAAATTGGACCCGCAGATTAAACACTATGAAGATCTGTTGCAGCAAGTTTTCAGTACGCCGGTTCGCATCAAGCACGGGCGGAAAAAAGGGAAAATCGAGATCGAGTATTATTCCGATCGGGAGTTGGAACGGCTGATTGAATTGTTAAATCAAGAAAGAGTGGTCGGAGGAAGGTAGGCGGCGCAGGCAGTGAGCGGCTTCATTGATGAATACGAGTTTAACCGGGTCCTTGAAGGGACCCTTCTGTCTTTTACTTGACCGGAGATGATTTTATCTTAAACTTTTCATCATCGTGAAAAGGAGGAATCCGACATTGATTTATCTTGATAATGCTGCTTCCACATGGCCCAAACCTCCAGGGGTTTCTGATGCTGTTAAAAAGGCCATCGATGAGTTTGGTGCCAATCCGGGGAGGGGAGGCCACCAGCTGGCGGTAAAAGCAGCGCAAACGATTGAAGAGACTAGGGAGAAACTTGCCCGGCTGTTTGGGGTGCGGGATCCGAATCATCTGCTCTTTTGCCAGAATACGACCCATGCTCTGAATATGGCCATTAAGGGCATCTTAAAGCCGGGAGATCATGTGATCATCACGGCATGGGAGCATAATGCGGTGGCACGCCCCGTCTATTGGCTGGAAAAAGAAGCAAAGGTTGAGGTTACGGTTGTGGACGGAAAGGATGAACGCGCAGACTGGACCTCTTTGCTGGAGGAGCAAATTCGCAAGGAAACACGGATGCTGATTACGATTCACGGCTCCAATGTGACAGGGGAAGTTTTACCGATTGCGGAGCTGGGCGAGATGGCGAAAAAGCATGGCATTCTCTATTTGGTTGATGCGGCGCAAACGGCGGGATTACTCTCTTTTCATTTGGATGAAATGCCGATCGACCTGCTTGCTTTTCCCGGACATAAAAGCTTGTTTGGCCCGCAGGGAACGGGCGGGCTTTACGTAAAACCGGATGTTCCCTTGCAACCCCTGCTTCAGGGCGGGACGGGAAATCGATCGGAAGAAGTGGAGCAGCCGTTGGAACGTCCTTACGGATATGAGAGCGGAACTCCCAATACCCCCGGGATTGCCGGGCTTGGGGCAGGAATCGATTTTATTATGAAAACAGGATTGAGAGAGATTTACCGGCATGAACAGGAGTTGACCCGTCAGCTGTGGGAAGGATTGCAAGCGATTGAAGGTGTCACGGTTCTGACTTCCGCTGCACCCGCATTGCCGATTGTTTCATTTACTATGGAAAATGCGGATGGAATTGAGGTGGCGACGATCCTCGACCAGCATTATCAGATAGCAGTACGTGCCGGATTTCATTGCGCTGCGCTGAAACACCGAAGTCTGAAGACGGAGCATGGAGCTGTTCGGGTCAGTCCCGGATATTTCAATACAAAAGAGCAGATCACAGCCGTGATCGATGCGGTTCGGGAAATCGCCGCCGCTTTTAAATACGAGTGACTGATTTATTTCGGGAGGATGAAATTCGGAGGCGAGAGGAGTCAAACCAATGGCCATCCGCTCCCGGACGGTTGATCGGAGAAGATCTTTTGGCTTTTTTCGCGAAACGGACTGAAAGAAAAAAGAGGCTCTCATGCAAGTGAGAGCGAGGTTTGGTTTACCGCCCTGACGATCGAGTTGGAAATAATTTCGGCCATTTTCATGACCAAGCTCAGGCGGGTATTTTGTAAAACGAAATATTCCATAAATCCGGCCACGTTCACAATTCCTGTAATATGGATCTGGCCAACTTCCGGCAACTCTTTGTGCACTCCTGCCCCGGGTTTGACCGGCCCCAATCCTAACTGAATCTGTCCGACGCTTTTCAATTGACCCAGGCAGGCATCGATGGCCAGAACAGTAGCCGTACGATGTTCCTGATGCAGCATTTGCACGGTTTGTTCGAGGTTGAGCGCATGGACAGGCTCGTCCAATGTCCCGTAAACCGTGAGTGAACCCGGCATTTTTTGTTTGAGGAGTGTACCGACCAAAGGTCCGAGGGCATCACCGGTAGAGCGGTCCGTCCCGATACAGACACAAACGATTTCCGGGCTGGGCAGAAACCGGTGAAGAGCTAGTGCCAACTGAGTTGAGAACCTCTGGTCTGCCGCGGGATCAGTATATTCAACCCGAAATGGGAGAGGAGACAGAGACCGCTTCCGAATGGACGGAATTTCTCTCATTTATTCTTGACCTCCGCAAAAAACTCTTTCATAGTATACGGCTGTATTCGGAAAAATATACATTTGTCCATGAAAACGGCTGAAGAAAGAATCGAGGCTTTCTCACACCCTGCTGAAACAAAAAAGGCGGTGTGGAAATACATTCCCGAGCCGCTTAAACGGGTTGTCATCATTGGAGATGCCGGCAGCGGGGGCGGATAATGAATCTGCTGCCTGAATGAGTAAAATGGTTGAATTGGCGCAGGCCAGTTTCTATAATGTTAGCAATCAAAAAGGAGAGAGGGATCGCATTTGCAAAAAAAGGAATTTGGACTCGGGGATATTGTCGAGATGAAAAAACCGCACCCGTGTGGAACCAATGCCTGGAAAATCATCCGCATGGGTGCAGATATCCGCATGAAATGCACCGGATGTGAGCACAGTGTCCTTTTGCCCCGTTCCCGTTTTGAAAAGCGATTGAAGCGCATTCTGGTTTCTGCCGCACAAGAACGAGCTGAACGAGAGTAAGCCTCCGGCGGAGATCAACATGGTCACCGCCGAATGGAAAAGAAGGCGGCGGGATGCATGGAAGGAAATCGTGGTTTCCGCTATAATGAACAAGGGTTTGATTATGGGATTCGGAATTGGATCACGATGGAGGAGGAACGCAAAAAGTGGCGTTAGCAACTGGGATCGTGGGCTTGCCCAATGTAGGAAAATCAACATTATTTAATGCAATTACCCAAGCGGGGGCCGAATCGGCCAATTACCCTTTTTGTACGATTGACCCCAATGTCGGGGTGGTTGACGTGCCGGATGAACGTTTGATGAAACTGGCGCAAATCGTCAATCCGCAGCGGATTGTTCCCACATCATTTCAATTTGTGGATATTGCCGGACTGGTCAAAGGAGCGAGCCGCGGAGAAGGGTTGGGAAACAAATTTCTGTCCCACATCCGTGAAGTGGATGCGATTATTCATGTCGTGCGCTGTTTTGAAGATGAAAATATTACGCACGTAGCCGGAAAGGTTGATCCGGCCAGCGATATCGAAACAATTAACCTCGAGCTGGTGCTGGCAGATTTGGAAACAGTGGAAAAGCGGCTTGATCGGGTGGCCCGCCAGAAAAAGAGCGGGGATAAAGCGGCGATTGCCGAACACGGGATTTTAACCCGTTTGCAGCAAGCGCTGGCCGAAGGGAAACCGGCCCGTACCGTTAGCCTGGATCCGGATGAAAGGAAACTGATCAAGAGTTTAAATCTGCTTACGCTCAAAAATGTTCTCTATGCCGCCAATGTCAATGAGGGAGACCTGGCCAATCCGGAAGCCAATCCGTATGTTCAGATCGTCAAACGGATTGCTGCGGAGGAAGGAGCCGAAGTGGTGCCGATCAGTGCGCAAGTGGAAGCGGAAATCGCCGAACTTGAAGGGGAAGAACGGGCCATGTTTCTTGAGGAATTGGGTCTCTCCTCCTCAGGGCTGGATCGCTTGATAGCAGCCGCTTACCGTTTGCTCGGCCTGATCACATATTTTACCGCGGGCGAAAAAGAAGTCCGGGCCTGGACGATTCGCCAGGGCACAAAAGCCCCGCAAGCGGCCGGAGTGATTCATTCCGACTTTGAACGAGGGTTTATCCGGGCGGAAGTGATCGGTTACGAGGACTTGCTGAATGCCGGTTCCCTCGCGGCGGCACGGGAAAAAGGGTTATTGCGTTTAGAGGGAAAAGAGTATGTGGTCCGGGACGGGGATATTATGACGTTCCGATTCAATGTGTAAGCGGGAGACAATCAAAATCCCTTCCCGCCGTCGGCACGATTTTTAGAGAGCAAATCCGATTCAAACATTGATTTATTCCGGGCTGTTTGCTAAAATGTATAATCGTACATGTAGAGAGAATTCATGTTCTCCTTGCTCTGCGACAGGCAGGGCCGTACAGTCCAGAAGGAGGTGTGGAAGATGACTCACAACTATGAAATCATGTTCATCGTTCGTCCTGACGTTGATGAAGAAACCGTGAAAGCGTGCCGCGAAAAAGTGCAAGCAACCATCGCGCAACACGGCGGGGAAATCATCAACGCGGATGACATGGGTAAACGCCGTCTCGCTTACGAGATCGATTCCTACCGTGAAGGGATCTACACGGTTTATACATTCCGTGCGTCTGCCGATGTTGTGAAAGAACTTGATCATGTGGTTCGCATCAATGATAACTTCATGCGTCATATGATCATTAACATCGATGAAAAATAATCGCCTGTTTATTCGATAAATGAAGGTTGATCATGCAAAGGGGAGAGGTTATCCATGATAAATCGGGTCATCCTGGTAGGACGGCTGACGCGTGATCCGGAGCTTCGGTATACGTCGAGCGGTGTGGCCGTAGCGAGATTCAGCATTGCGGTTAACCGCAACTACACGAATCAAAACGGAGAACGCGAAGCGGATTTTATCAATATCGTCACTTGGCGGGGACTGGCCGAAAACTGCGCCAACTACCTCAGAAAAGGTTCTCTGGTCGGTGTGGACGGCCGTCTGCAGACCGGGAAATACGAGAATCAGGAAGGGCGTACGGTCTATACGACAGATGTCGTGGCCGATGATGTTCGCTTTCTTGAGCCGAAAAACCGCAGTGAATCCTCTGCTCCGGGCTTTGGTGGAAGCTCCTTTGGCGGGGGAAGCACTTACAACAAAGGAAACAAGCCGATGGATGACCCCTTTGCTGATGACGGACAACCGATTGATATCTCTGATGATGATCTGCCTTTCTAATCTGAACGTCTGAATCGCAAACAGGAAGGGGGAAAAGAGAATGGCTCGTCGCCGCGGAAACAAACGCCGCAAAGTCTGCTACTTTACCGTCAATAAAATCGATTACATCGATTACAAAGATGTAGACTTGCTGCGCAAGTTTATCAGCGAGCGTGGTAAAATTCTGCCGCGCCGTGTAACGGGAACCAGCTCCAAATACCAACGCCAGTTGACCCGTGCCATCAAACGGGCTCGTCAAATGGCTCTGTTGCCATACACCAATGATTGATCGCAAAAACAGGGGTGAGATTGATGCCCCTGTTTTTGTATAATAAGCAGGAAATCGGCTCTTTTATGTGGAAATTTCTCCTAAACTTGCAGTATTTTGGAGGAGTGCAACCATATGAGCCGGCCTGAACGGGGAGTGCAATTCGCCAAAAGCATAAAAGTGATTGATTGGTTGAAAACCGAGGTTTTGGACCAGATTGCCACCCTTTTTAAGGGGATTCATTATGCCAATCAGCACATGATCATAGATAGTTTATCCAGTTTGGCTATTTCCGTGTACGTGTTGGCGAGAAGAATGGGATTTTCTTTTCGGGAACTTGATCAAGCGGTTTCGCAGAAGCTGCGTGAACACGCCAGGGAAGGCCACCAGTTGGAAGAGTGGTATGGCGATTTGTCCTCTCTTGATGATTATTTAAACAAGAGGTGACATTCAATTTGCCGCAGGATCTGAAAGGGATCATAAAGGACGGCCTTCTTATGTCAGGGCTTTTTCTCTTATTGCTCGCCTCGCTCAGTATTTCCTTCATTCCCATGATCACCTTTTGGCTTCTCCCGCTGCCGTTTCTTTTGCTAAGCGTGAAAAGGCCTTCGGCAGCGCTGATCATTTCGCTCATCCCCTTGGGCGTGGCGTTTGTCTTTTTCCCCGCAATCTCCGCTCTGCTCGCCTTATTCGCATGGTTTATGGGAAGCATCATGGGGTATTGCTATCGCCATTCGGCAACGACAGGAGCCGATGTGGTGTTGAGCGGGGTTGCATCTGGGGCTGTTGGTTCCTGGGGATTTTTGTATGTGGGAGAATCATTTCATCTGTTCGATTGGGTAAAGGCGATTTGGCAGACAGAATCGCTTCGTATGGAAGAGATATTGCAGGAATCGGGAGCAGGGGCACAGGCGGTGGAGGCCTTATCGAATGGAACCATGGTCCCGCCTGTGTTTTTTAACCTTATCGGTCTTATGGCTCTCATCACCTTTTATACCGCCAGAAGCTGGTTGTCGCGTCAGGGATTTCAGAGAAAAACGTTGCCTGCTTTTCATGAGTGGCGGTTACCGAAGGTGTTTTTCTATTTTTACTTATTAACCCTTGTTGCTTTATACTTCTTTCCTTCCGTGGTTGGATTACACGGGGGGATCAGCGTTTTGACCATTTTGCATGAGCTGTTCCTGATCCAGGGATTTGGATTTATTCATTTTCTGTTGCACCGCAAGGGAAAAAGCGGAGGATGGCTGATCCTTTTGGTTCCAGTCTCAATCATTACGCCAATTTCGCTGTTGATCCAGTTTTTGGGCATGATTGATGCGGCGACATTGCTGCGTCAAAAATTATCCAAATGACAAGCGGTGGGGGATTTGAGATGGAAGAGATTGTTTTGGGAGCGGGAGTTGCTCTTAAAATGAACTAGGGTAAAATAAAAGTTGGATGCGACTGTAATTTGCCTTTGCAGGATTAGTTTGAGGGGATCGAATATGCCGAAATTTATTATACAACGATGGCACGGATATCACATGGTTTTTGCCATGTGTTTCAGTTTGATTTTAGTTGCTCTGCTTTCCACCTATCGCTGGATCTACGGGATTATGGGCCTTGTGTTTTTCGCCGTGCTGGCCCTGGTTTTATACAAGGCGGAACGCGCTTTTCGCAAGGACTTTTCCGAATATGTCTTAACGCTGTCCAATCGTGTGAAAAACGCGGGGCAGGCGGCGATGAACCAGATGCCGATCGGTGTACTCCTTTATGGCAGGGACGGACAGATAGAATGGCACAACCCTTTTGTCCCTCGGATGGTGAATCGGGAACGTTTGGTGGGGGAGAGTCTGGAAGAGATCTTCCCCGAACTGAAACGGTCGAAAGAGGAGGATGATCAGACGTTTCTGATCCAACTCGGGGATAAGGTTTACCAAGTGATCCATGAAGAAGAAGAGCGTCTCTTCTTTTTCCGTGACATCACCAGCCTGGAATCGCTGAAACAGCAGTTGCGCGATGAACAAACTGTATTGGGTTTGATCCACTTGGACAACTTTGACGAATCAGGCCAGGGGTTGTCCGATCAGGAGAGCACCTTGTTGTTGTCGAACGTGTCTGGAGCGATCTCGAAGTGGGCATTGGAATACGATATTTCCCTCAAACGAATTGATACGGACAAGATGTTTTTTGTCACGCACCACCGGTCGTTACAGCGATTGATGAAAACGCGTTTCGATATACTGGATGTCGTCAGGGAGATGACGAGGCAATACAAGATTCCGATCACGCTCAGCATCGGTGTGGCCAGCGTCGGAAAAAGCATGGTGGAGCGGGCGCAGAATGCCGCAGCCGCTCTTGATGTTGCCCTGGCCCGTGGTGGAGACCAGGCGGCTGTCCAGGAAGGGGAGAAAATCGTCTTCTTTGGGGGCAAGACGAATGCCGTTGAAAAACGGACGCGGGTGCGCGCTCGCGTCATTTCGCATGCGATGAGCAATTTGCTGCGGGACAGCAAGCGCGTCGTCGTGATGGGGCACACCCAACCGGATATGGACGCGCTGGGTGCGGCGATCGGCGTCTTGAAATTTGCACAGATTAATGATTGTGAAGCTTACATTGTCCTCGACGAGGAGAGCTCTTCGATTGAGCGTCTGTTAACCGCGATCAGGCAGCATGATTATCTGGGTGAATATCTCATTCATCCGGAAAAAGCGCTCGCCTGGGTTGAGGATCCCGATACCCTGTTGATTTTGGTCGACACGCACAAGCCGTCGCTGGTGATGGAACCGAAGCTGGTGGAGCGCGCCAAGCGCATTGTGATTATCGATCACCATCGCCGCGGAGAAGACTTTGTCAAAGACCCCGTCCTTGTCTATCTTGAGCCTTATGCATCTTCCACGAGTGAACTGGTCACGGAATTATTGCAATATCAGGATGGTCGCCTGGCGATGGATACGCTGGAGGCGACAGCCCTGTTGGCGGGCATTGTCGTTGATACTAAAAACTTTGCCTTTCGCGCCGGTTCCCGCACTTTTGAGGCGGCTTCTTTCTTGCGCAGACACGGGGCTGACCTGATGATGGTGCAATCCCTGTTGAAAGAGGATTTATCCCAGTATGTGAAACGGGCGGAGATCATCCGGAAGGCTGAAGTTTTGGACGGTGGGATTGCCGTTGCTGTTGGAGATGAGGAAGAAGAATATGATCAATTGCTGATTGCCCAGGCAGCCGATACCCTGCTCAATATGCGCGGGGTTCGCGCCTCGTTTGTCATCGGGAGACGTGAAGACGGTTTGGTCTCGATCAGCGCGCGTTCGCAGGGGGAAATCAATGTACAGCTGGTGATGGAAGCGTTGGGAGGCGGAGGGCATCTGACCAATGCCGCCTGTCAATTGAAGAATCTGTCGCTGGAAGAGGCGAAAGCACGTTTGGTTGACACATTAAAAGAAACAGTTGAAAGTGGGGGGCAGAAACGATGAAAGTGATTTTGCTCAAAGATGTGAAAGGAACCGGAAAAAAAGGGGAAGTCAAAGAAGTGGCCGAGGGTTATGCCCGCAATTATCTCATTCCCCGCAAGCTGGCAGTGATGGCGACGGAAGGAAATCTCAATTCGCTGAAAGACCAAAAACGGCGTGAGGAAAAACGGAAAGAAGAAGAGCGGATCGAAGCGAAGCGTCTGGGGGAAAAGCTGAGCGGGCTGACAGTCAAGTTAACGACCAAAACCGGCGAGGGCGGACGAATTTTCGGTTCCATCACTTCCAAGCAAATCAGCCAGGCACTCAAAAAGCAGTTTCAACTGGATGTGGACAAAAAGAAAATTCAGCTGGATGAACCGATTCGTACCCTCGGCGTGACAAAAGTGCCGGTCAAACTCCATCCTGAAGTGACGGCAGAACTTTCGGTGCAAGTGGTTGAAGAGTAAGCTCATGGCACTCCACTTGGAATGGAGTGCTTTTTTATGGCGATGGGAGGGATAACCTGTGAGTGATCTGTTTGCTGACCGTCTTCCCCCGTATAATCATGAGGCGGAGCAAGCGGTCCTCGGTGCGATCCTCATCGAACCGTCGGTTTTGATTTCGGTCAATGAGCGATTGCGCCCCGAGGATTTTTATCGCCAAGCACATCAACGTCTGTTCCAAGTGATGAATGAATTGGCTGAAAAAGGGGAACCGGTCGATCTGGTGACCTTGACTGCTGAACTGAGTGACCGCAAGCTGTTGGAGGAAGTGGGGGGCGTGCCCTACCTGAACGAACTGGCGGGTGTCGTTCCCACCGCGGCCAATGCGGAGTATTATGCCAAAATCGTTGAGGAAAAAGCGATTTTGCGGCGTTTGATTCGCACGGCAACGCAAATCGCCGCGACCGGATATTCCGGCAACGGGGATGTCAACGAGATATTGAATGAGGCGGAAAAACGGATTCTGGAGATCGCCGGACGTCGGGTTCGGGGAAGCGGCTTTATCCCCATCCATGATGTTTTGATGGAATCCTATGAGCAGATTGAGGCACAGCATTTCAATAAAAGCGGAATCAGCGGAACCCCCACCGGTTTTGTCGATTTGGATCGCATGACTTCCGGATTGAAGGGCTCGGAGCTAATCATACTGGCGGCCCGGCCCAGCATGGGGAAAACCGCATTTGCTCTGAACCTGGCGCAGAATGTCGGGGTGCGTGCGGGAAAAACAGTGGCTCTTTTCAGTCTGGAGATGTCCGCTTCCCAATTGGTGATGCGGATGCTGGCAGCGGAGGGAAACATTGATGCCCAAGGATTTCGCTCGGGGAATCTGAGTGAAGAAGATTGGGAAAAGCTGACAATGGCGATGAGTACGCTCAGTGAAGCCCCGATCTTTATCGATGACACTCCCGGTCTTACCGTTTACGATATCCGGGCCAAGCTTCGCCGGCTGCAGGCCGAACACGGGCTGGGACTGGTCGTGATCGACTACTTGCAGCTGATCACGGGCCGGGGAGGGGAGAGCCGCCAGCAGGAAATCTCCGAGATCTCCCGCTCGCTGAAACTGATCGCCCGTGAATTTGATGTGCCGGTCATCGCCTTGTCGCAGTTGTCCCGTGCGGTGGAACAGAGACAGGATAAGCGGCCGATGCTGTCCGATCTCAGGGAATCGGGTTCGATTGAACAAGATGCTGACGTCGTGGCCTTTTTATACCGGGATGATTATTATAATGAGGAATCGGAGAAAAAAAATATTGCCGAACTCATTATCGGGAAACAGCGGAACGGCCCGGTAGGAAAAGTGGAACTGCTCTTTCTGAAGAACTACAACAAATTTTTGAGTCTTGAGTTGCGGCAAAAGGAATTTGTCGAATAATTAAGCCGGAAAGTCAATATAACGTTCGTGTATTTCGTTGACTTATGTGTATTTAATTGTTAAAATGAGTTCGTTGAGTGAAAAATGTTCGGGAATTGTTTTTAATCCTTATTAGGAGGAACGAATCATGTCCACGGTCGTAGTGGTAGGAACCCAGTGGGGAGATGAAGGCAAAGGAAAAATCACTGATTTTCTGGCGGAAAAAGCAGAAGCGGTTGCTCGTTACCAAGGTGGAAACAATGCCGGCCATACCATCGTGTTTGGGGGAACCCGATACAAACTGCACATGATTCCCTCAGGTATTTTCTACAAAGAGAAGATCTGTGTTTTGGGCAATGGGATGGTCATCAATCCGGTGGCGCTGGTAAAAGAGCTCGATTACTTGGAAGAGCATGGCGTAAAGGCGGACAATCTCCGCATTTCCGACCGCGCCCATGTGATCATGCCCTATCACATTAAATTGGATTTGGCTGAGGAAAAAAGCAAGGGAGCCGGAAAGATCGGAACGACGGGGAAAGGAATCGGACCGGCTTATATGGACAAGGCTGCACGGGTAGGAATTCGCATCAGCGACTTGCTTGATCCGGAAGTATTCAAGGAAAAGCTGACCCGGAACCTTGAAGAGAAAAACCGCATTTTGGATCGCCTGTACGAGACCGAAGGGTGCAAATTTGAAGAAGTATATGAAACGTATCTCGCTTGTGCCGAGCGAATCCGCCCCTATGTGACCGACACGTCCGTCGTCTTAAATGACGCGATTGACCAGGGGAAACGCGTGCTGTTTGAAGGAGCGCAAGGGGTGATGCTGGATATCGACCAAGGAACCTATCCTTTTGTGACTTCTTCCAATCCGGTAGCCGGAGGCGTTTGCATCGGTTCAGGTGTCGGCCCGACGAAAATCCACCAGGTGATCGGCGTGGCCAAAGCTTATACCACCCGGGTGGGAGATGGCCCGTTCCCGACCGAACTGTTCAACGAGATCGGGGAGCAAATTCGCGAGGTTGGGCGTGAGTACGGAACGACGACCGGGCGGCCGCGACGCGTGGGCTGGTTTGATTCCGTCGTGGTGCGCCATGCCCGCCGGGTAAGCGGTATCACTGGTCTCTCCCTGAATTCGCTCGATGTGTTGACCGGACTGGATACGGTAAAAATCTGCGTCGCTTATGAATGCGAAGGGAAGCGGATTGAAAATTATCCGGCCAATTTGAACCTGTTGAAAAAATGCAAACCGATTTATGAGGAGCTTCCGGGATGGAAAACGGATATTACCGGGGTTCGCAGCTACAGTGATCTTCCGGAAGAAACCAAGCGCTATGTAGAACGGATTTCCCAACTGACAGGTATTCCGATTGCGATTTTCTCGGTAGGGCCGGACCGTGATCAAACGATCCAGGTTCGCCCTGTCTATGCGTAAAGAACTTCTGACTCATAAAAAAGCACCGGCTGATGCAAAAAGGCCGGTGTTTTTTTATGCCGTTTTAACAGGTCCCGTTCACTTGTGGTACGTTTCTCCCCGATTGATCTTGAATGCCCGGTAGATTTGTTCCAGCAGAAAGAGGCGGATCAGTTGATGGGGAAAGGTCATGGATGAAAAGGATAAGGACAGATCGGCGGATGCAGTCACTTGTGGCGATAAACCGTAAGAACCGCCGATGATGAAATGAAGATGGCTTTTTCCGTAGGTAGCCAGCTTGTCGAGCTTCTTTGCAAAAGCTGGGGAAGAGAGTGATTCGCCTTCAATTTCCAGTGCGATCGTGTATGCGTCCGGAGAGAGATGGCGCATGATCCGCTCCCCTTCTTTGGCGACGATCTGTTCCATTTCCGTTTTATGGACGGGATCGGAAGCCTTTTCTTCCGCTACTTCGATCACTTCCACTTTCGCATAGGGCTTCAGCCGCTTCAGATACTCAGCACATGCCTGTTGCAGATATTTTTCCTTTAGTTTGCCAACGGCTATCACATCGATTTTCATGGAAATTCTTTAACTCCTTTTATTCCCCGGGGTTTACCCAAAGACGGTAAGCAGGCCGGTTCCCGCACCAGCCGCACTTTGCTTCGTTGTCATCTCCGCGATAAAGTTCCATTTCAGGAGCGAGTGAGGTATTATCCACAATTTCATCGAGAATAATGTCGATATGTTCATTACAAGCGTACCAAACGTGTTCTGTGTTCATGTTTTCACTCCATGATTATATAAAGTTATTCATAAGTTATCCACAATCCAGTCAAAACAAACGGAAGGATCATGTGCGTGCTTTTTTCAGGATAACTCAGGGATGACAGTTCAGGCAAACTTGTACTTTTACGGAAATGGAAAAAGCTCCGCGATAACGGAGCCCTATTGTGATATGTTTTGCGGTGCTTCGCCCAGTTCGAGCGTCCCTGTCTGTTTTTGGCCGTCACGGTAATAGGTAATGGTTACTTTATCGCCGACGTTTTTGTTTTGGTAGAGATATGAGCGGAGTCCGGATGAATCTTTGACCGCTTTGCCGTCAAGCGCTACAATTACGTCGCGCGGTTGCAAACCCGCTTCATCGGCCGGGCTTCCCGGTTCCACTTTGGCAACGGCCACTCCCTCCGTTACGGAATCAGGCAACTTCAACTGATCCAGGGTGTAACCGGGCAAAGTGGAAAGATCCACCAGTCCCACACCCAGCCATGGACGGGAGATATGTCCGTATTGAATCAACCGTTCGATGATGGGGCGAGCTTCGTTTACCGGAATGGCAAATCCAAGCCCTTCCACCCCTGATTCGGCGATTTTCAGCCGGTTGATGCCGATAACCTGTCCGGCGATGTTCACCAGCGCACCACCGCTGTTACCGGGGTTAATCGCTGCATCTGTCTGAATGACGTCGGTGGTGTTGACTTCATCCACGCTGATGGAGCGTTTGGGAGAGCTGATCACCCCGACAGTAACCGATTGCCCGAGGTCGAGCGGATTTCCGATCGCGATCGCAGGTTCTCCCGATTTGAGCGTATCGGAGTTGCCAAATTCGGCAACAGCCGTCACATAGGTGTCCGGAATTTCCAACACTGCCAGGTCGGTCAGTTGATCACCGCCAAGCAGTTTGGCGTTAACCTCTTTTTTGTTGTCTGATCCGGAAATGACGACTTTGAACTGGTCACCGCCGGCAATCACATGGTAATTGGTGACGATCAGGGCTTTTCCGTTTGCTTTTCGGAAAATGATGCCGGAACCCGTGTCTTTCTCCACTTCCTGTGGGTTAAAAAAGTCTTCCGATCTGTTGTAGTTGATAACCGAGACCACTGCAGGCGCCACTTTTTGGACGGCCTTGGTAATATCTGAGTTCACTTTGACGCTCGTCGTTGTGGTTGGTCCGGAGATTGCACCGTTGTAAGAAGTGGGCGGAAGAGAGAGAATCCCTCTTGAAATAAAGAAAGGGGTTAAGAGCAAGACGACCAATCCGCCGATAATTGCTGAAATGAGAGCAGTCCAGATCGGGGAGGTGAGGCGTCTTTTTGGATAGTGGTCCGATTCGTCATAATATCCCATTTCATTCCCTCCTGCATCCTTAATATACCCGAATTGGTAAAGTCTTTAACCTTGGGCATGAGGAGATTTTTCCGCCCTCCTCATATTTGATGAGGGCATTCAGCCGATTTTGCTTACAATCTCATCATATCCTGATCGGCTGAATGGTTGCTTAAAAGGAACTGAACATTTCTTGAGGATTGGCTGAATGTTTGCTGAAAAGGCAGAACCGGCCGCTTTCAATGAAATCATAAAAGGTGATGATTCAAACTGCAATGAAAAACTGGGTAAAATTTCCCCCCCCGTCTGTGTCTCATTGCAACTCGAACCATTCGGGCTTTGTCTCCGTTTGATTGAAACCATATTGGAATTGAGCATTTGGCCGGCGTTCCCTCGGGGCCGCTTTTTGTTTGCAAAAATTACCGGAAGGGGGTTCTCGATCAGCAAAGCGGGGGAATCATCGCGTGAGACTGCCGGAGTTTGATATTTTGCAGGTGGAAATCAGTTCATAAAATAGGAAAAAGGAGGGGGATAGTAGAAAATATCTATACGTCGGTTGCTTGCTTGGGAGTTGAGAAAATGGAAGAAAATCGCGCGAAAGCGGGTAAGCCGGTAAGTCCTCATAAGCGCTGTGACGAAGTGAATTTCGGGGCGCAATTGGCCGATCTGAAGCTGGATTTTTACAAGCAGACTTTGCTGTTGACGGCCCTTTTGGAACTATTGATCGGTAAAGGACTGATAGAAAGAAACGAATTTGCGGAACTGGTCAAGGGACTTGATGCAGAGGTGAAGGCAGAGCCAGGTGCAAACCAAAATGATGAACATTCGCTTTACTGAAAGGAAAGGGCAGCCCCTTGCCGGAACCGGAACGGGGGGCTACCCTTTTACCTTTATGCGCACTTCGCGGAGAGGAGTGGGGCGGTCGTCAAATGTCGGCCACAGATGGACATCGCGTCCCACTTTCATCCCCGTTTCTTCCAATATGTTTTTCACCGTCAGATGGGCCAGTTCGCTCATGTTATTATCACGGCTCAAATGCGCCAGATAAACGTTTTCCCCGATGCCCTTCAGAATCTCGGTCAGGGCCGCACCGGCATCTTCATTGGATAAATGGCCGGTGTCGCTCAAAATCCTTCTCTTTACATTCCAGGGATAAGAACCCATGCGCAGCATTTCCACATCATGATTGCTTTCCCAGATGAGCGTGTCAGCGCCGTTTACCTGGTCGACAATGCGTTTGCTCACATATCCCAGGTCGGTCACGGTGGCGAGGCATTCCCGGCCTTGGCGAATCTGGTAGCCGACCGGTTCGGCCGCATCGTGGGAGATGGGGATCGACTCGATGGTCAGGTCCTGAAATTGAAGGGCCGCTCCGGTTTCCAGCACATTCTGCAACGGTTCCGGGATTTCGCCAACGGTTGAGGGAAGGCTCAGCCACGTCGCCTCATTCATATAGACGGGGATCTGGTGGCGCCGGGCCATCACCCCTAATCCGCGCACATGGTCAATATGCTCGTGTGTGACAAAAATGGCTTCGATGGTCGACGGATCGATGTCGATTTTTTTCATGCGCTCTTCCAGCTGTTTGCCGCTCAATCCGGCATCGATCAAAATCCGCGTTTTATCCGATTCGATAAAAAGGGCATTTCCTGTACTTCCACTCGCCAGAACGCTAAATTTCATCGTCTTGTTCGTTCCTTTGTTTTTTATTTTGTGATCCCCGGCCCTGTTTCCACATCTTCATCGCCGCCGCGATTGGTGGCATTCACCAGGAGATGGCTGTTCCCCACCCGGAAACACCAGCAGGGGATTAACCAGTAATCTTCGCTCGTTCCCGGATAAACCTTGGCCTGATAGCCGAGAGTGGCGCTGCTAATCGTAAAGTCCGTCTTGTTCCACCCGGTGACAAAGCGGTAGAGCACATTATTGAAAGGAACCAGCTGCACCGCCTGCACCTTTTCCAGTTGAAACCGGGTTACATGAATGGAGTGAATCCGGTGGGAACCGGAAAGGTTCACCTCTATTTTTCCGTCATAAATGGGACGGTTTCCCACCATTTGCAAATAAACCAGCTTTTTTGACGGGGTGGACAGGGCCGGCATGTAATCAAATTCGCCGAAAAAAGGGATTTCTTTATGCAAAATCCCTTCCAGCTCATGCTGGTTACGATAGGAAAGGGGGTTACGGAACTCTTTGATATAGCCTCCTTTTTCATCCCGGTTCCAGCTGTTGTCCATCGCCGTGATGGTTGCCTTGTAGGTATCCAGTTGCTCCGGGGGGCTCGGCGCTTTAACCGCGAATTTAATTTTGGCCTGTTTCAGCAATTGCTGTAGCTGTTGTGCGGAAATATCATTCTCCTCCACAAATTGTGATTGTTGCTGCATCGTATGGCTGAGCTGTGCCCCCAGAAAAAGGTCGAGAATGAGAAAAGCGATGATAAAAATGGTTTTGGCACGACTCCAATCCATTTGGGAATCCTCCCCGCATCATGGAGAACTGATAAACATGCGTTTGCCTGAAGTGGTAATGACAATCCAGACTGGTTTGAGTACAGCTTGTTTGCCGGCGATTCCGTCCGCCTGATAGCCGGGATAGATTTGCTCGACGGTTGAAAGGCTGATTTTCTTGTCGGCAAGACTTTGCAGAAGTTCGGCTTTGCCCGGAAGGGAAAGCGTCCTCTGCCGGTCGGGGCTCCCCAGGATATAAACCGACCGGTAATATTTAATCACTTCGTTGTTGTTGGTCTGTAATTGGATTTGATCAGGATTGATCGGGACATTGGCCGACCAGTAAACCGGATATCCTTTCACCAGCAAGCGGAATGAATATTGATTGTTATCATTGCTCCGCACATCGTCGAGCAGATAGTTGCCGGTCCACCCGTGATGCCTTTGCACAAAGTTGTTGATATGGGCGAGATCGGTGTAGAGATTGGAAGTCCCCGGTTCTGTGTCGTCAGGCGTCTGGCTGTAACTCATAAAGTTTCCTTTTTTGTTGTAGGTGAGAAACTCATTGTTGTTCATATAGAGATCTTCATTTTTATTGGTGACGAACGGCTCGACGCTCGGATCTTTGATCAGCCACTTTTTCATCTCATTGATATCGAACGATGTCAGTTTAAAGCTCCATTCGTTCATCGGCAACGAAGAGGTCGGCAGATAAAAAAATCGGGAAAACGCATGGCCGGATGGGTTCTTTTGCTCCCACGGGGCTTTGCCGTCCGCAAAAACCGCTGTCAGCGGCGGGGATTTGGTCATGCTGCTCCTGGCGATTTCATCTTCCAGGTGCTTGTCCCCCAAATCCACTTTCGCCTGCACGATTTGCTGATCCTGCGCCGAGATGAACCAGACAAAAGATTCCTTGGATGCCGGGTTATAAAAAAACCAGATGCGGCTGATCGAATCGAGCCCGTTGAGCGGATACTTTTGCAGCAGGGAAGCATCGAAAAAAGCATCCGCATATTGCACGGAAATATCGCGCGGGAAGACCAGTTCTGCGCCGGGAGCCTGAGTGAACAGGGTTTTCCACATGTCCGCGGTGGGAGCGACAGTGGTGAAGCTGTCAAAGCTTGCCTTTTGCAGCAATTGGGTCAGACGGGCATACGTATTTCCTTCCGGCAATAACCAGGAGATTTTGTTGTTGGCATGGACAATCACCTGATAGGGGGAAGCCAGCTGATGAGCTGCCCGATCATTGTATTTCGTACCGCTGTAAATATAGGTAAGGTCATATTTGGTAAAGGGTGGATTGGTCTGGTATCCAGGGGAACTGAACCACAGGAAACCGGTCAACACCAGGCTGATGGTGACCAGCGTGACCAGGGTGGCCGTTTTTGCATGTTCAATCCATTTTTCACTCATGAACGTTCCCTCCACTCACCGGGGGCAGCGTAAAGGATACCAGCGTCCCTTTCTTGTACACACTGTCGATTTCAATCTCTCCCTGATGACCGTGGACGATCTGCTGGGCGATTGATAAACCGAGCCCCGTTCCTCCCATGCTGCGGGAGCGGGCCTTGTCCACACGGTAAAAACGTTCAAAAATCCGGCCGAGATCTTTTTTCGGGATGCCGATACCCGTGTCGGCCACCCCGATTTCCACCATGCCATCCGCTTTTTCTTGTGCGACGACGGCAACCGAACCTCCGTCAGGCGTGTATTTAACCGCGTTGGAGATAAGGTTGTCCAGCACTTGATCCAATTTGTCCGGATCGGCATAGACGCGCGGAATCCGTTCATGGATATACAGCGTAAGAGAGATATTTTTCTGTTTGCACTGGAAGGAAAAACGGTCAACCGCTTCCTCGAGCATCAGCTCGACAGAGACCGGTTTCTTGGCGAACTTGGATTTTTGCGCGTCCAGGCGGGACAGCTGCAACAAGTCCTGAATCAAGCGGGTCATCCTGTCTGCTTCCTGCCGGGTCACTTTCAAAAATCGCGTCGCCAGCTCCGGTTCATTGATTGCCCCGTCATCAAGCGCTTCGAGATAGCTTTTGATGGTGGTCAGGGGAGTGCGCAATTCATGGGAAACGTTGGCGACAAAGTCTTTTCGCTGCCGGTCCAGTTTTTCCTGTTCAGTTACATCCTCCAGTACGGCAACCATCCCCGTCTGGTGCGCCCCTTTTAATTTGACAGGGGTAAGGGTGATTTTCAGGATCGTCAGCTCTTCCGGGTCGTCGCTGTTCAGTTCGAGAAAAGTTTGCTTTTCTTCGCGCAGGGGAAATTGAATCGGTTCGGATAAGGGAAGGACGCGATTGAAGCTGTCCCCGATCTTGACCGGGCATTCCAGGAGCTTTTCCGCCCACGCGTTTTTGACGATGATATTCCCCTTGCTGTCGGTGGCTATCACTCCGTCGCTCATATTGGCCAGCACCGACTCCAGTTTTTCTTTTTCTTCCTCTTTTTCCGCCAGGGCATTGCGCAGATGGGAAGCCAGATGATTGAATGCGATTCCCAGTTGCCCGATCTCATCCTTGCTGCGCACATCCACCTGACGGTTAAAGTCGCCGGCTGCCATAATGGTGGCCTGCTCCGTAATCTCTTTGACCGGGGAGGTGATCGTCCGGGCCAAAATAATAATGAGGAAACTGGAGATGACGACGGCGACGGCCGTAATTTTGAGCAGGATCTTGCTGATGGCAAAAATCGTGGCATAGGTCCCGTCAAGCGGGGCTTCAATATAAATCATCCCGAGGTTTTTTCCGTTTTCTCCCTTGATGCTCTGAATGTAGACCTGAAAATCTTTGTTGGTCGCCGGGTCCCGCCGCTTGAAGGAAGCCGATCCTTTTGCCGGAAGCTGAAAGTTGAAGGGCTGTTTGATCTTGCTCTGTTTGGATGAGGTGGAGGCGATGACAAAGTTGTTCTGGTCGATCACCTGCACCGTCATCTTGGAGGTGCGGGGAACCAGTGTATTCAGCCAATACAAAATAGTTTTGTTTCGCTCGTCATTTTCCGGTTTGGCCAGCTCGTCCTTAATCGTCTGCTGAATCGCCACCGCGTTATTCCTGATCTGTCCGCGCAGGCTGTCGGTCAGATAATTTTCCAATTGCCGGAAGAAATAGACCCCGATCAGCTGCATGGCGATCACGATCAAAAGGAGATAGATCACAACCAATTTCCATTGTATACTGTTTGCCAGCTGAAGCCACTTTTTCATTTGATCACCCGGGTTAACGTTCGGAATGGGGATCGCGCATGGTGTACCCGATTCCCCGGCGTGTGATGATGTATTTGGGAGCGCCGGGGTCGTCTTCGATTTTCTCGCGCAGACGACGGATGGTGACATCAACGGTGCGCACATCCCCGAAATAATCATAACCCCATACCGATTGTAACAGATGTTCTCTTGTTTGCACCTGATTCACATGTTTTGCCAGGTACAGCAGAAGTTCAAACTCTCGATGGGTGAGGTCGACCGTTTTCCCTTTTTTGGTGACCACAAAACTTCCGGGGTCTATGACGATGTTGCCAACGGTGATCTCGCTTCCTTTCTCCGCTTTGCTCATTTCTTTAACCGTGGATTGGGTGCGGCGCAGATTTGCCTTGATCCGCGCGAGCAGTTCGCGATTGCTGAAGGGTTTGGTCACATAATCATCGGCTCCCATCTCCAGTCCGAGGACCTTGTCCAGTTCGGAGTCCTTCGCGGTGAGCATGATGATTGGAAATTGAAAATGTTGCCGTACGCGCCGACAAACTTCAATTCCATCCGCGCCGGGCAACATCAGGTCCAACAGCATGAGATCGGGTGCTGAATCCATCACCTTTTCAATCGCTTCCAATCCGTCGTGGATACAATCAACGGTGTATCCCTCTTTTTCCAGATTGAACTTGATGATATCGGCGATCGGCCGCTCGTCCTCGACGACATAGATTTTGGCGCTCAAAGCAGTCCCTCCTTCAGCTTGATGGTGATATTTTGTTTCAGGTCAGGCCGTTGGGGACTCCTGATCTCCCCACGTTCCTGATGGCCAGTTAAGTGGTCCCAGCGCTCTTTCGAGTTTGCTTCGGCTTTCATTCCCGGTTTGTGCCGAAATACTTGTTTTCTATGAGTCTTCACCGAAAGGTGCCGGATTGGCGTTTGGCGGAAAACAGATTGCCGGTTGCGCCGGAATGCCGATGGGCGCCGGCAAAAGTTAAGACCATTGTCCCACAAGGACGGGTCGAAGACAAACGCTTTTGCCGTTGCAACAATCTGTTTCATTATTATCTATTCTAACACCTCTTTTCCCTTGAAAAATCGTCGAAAATTGGGCGTTCGCCGACGAGCGTGGCAGAAGAGAGATGAATAAGATATGACGATCATAAAGGAGGGGAGAAGGAGTGCGAACGACCCGTAAACTCCCGTATCAACAAGTCGCCAGCAAATCCCTCAAAACAGCGGTCTTATACGCGAATGAAAGGCTACGGCCTTATCTCCCTGAAACAGACTGGTATCAGAAAGACCGGCTTTACCGAATGCTGGAACACCATGGCTCCGTTTTTATCAAGCCGGATAAGGGCGGCGGTGGCGCCGGGGCAATCCGGTTGACGAAACTCGGGGGCGGAATCGTCAAGTGCGAAACTCTTTATGAGCGAAAAAAATTGCCAATCCGACAAATTTCCACATGGATTGAGCGAAAATTTCGTCCGGACAAAAAATATATCATGCAACAAGGAATTGAATTAGCCCGGATCGAGGGACGACCGTTTGATCTTCGCATCAATTTGCAAAAGCCGCATAAGTATTGGGAAATAACGGGGGTCTGTGCCAAAGTGGCGGCTCCGGGAAAAATCGTGACAAATCATTGCAAAGGAGGAATGCCGATCGAACTGCACACAGCATTGCAAAAAATTACGGACGGCAACCTGACGGAGATGAAAAATTTGCATAAAGAATTACATTATCTTTCTATAGAAATTGCTAAAACATTAAACGCTCGTTTTAAGGGGTTGAAAGAGCTAGGGATTGATGCAGGGATTGACAGCGATCTTAAAATTTGGGTTTTTGAGGTAAATACAAGGCCTGATTTCAAAATGTTCCGTGATTTGAAAGACCGGTCGCAGTATCGCAGGATTAAAAAGATTCACAGTCTCATTGTTTGATCAGAGGAGTTTATTTCATAAAAAATAAAAAAATTTAACCAATAAATTTCCGTTGCAAGAAGATTTTGTACATGCACTAAGCATGTTTTTTTCGTTTTCGCAAATATATAACAGGATTCGACAAAGTATTCCCGTTGACTTATTTGTAGATCACTTGTTACTATTAATATTAATTCTAGGTATTTAAAATTTTTTAACAACTGTCGGAGGTGTTATCATGTCTTCCATTACGGTAGGCGTTTATCTCGGGAAAAAAGATCGGTTGGTGCGTTACTGGTATGAGATCCTTCCAAAAGGCCAATTCCCGATGTTGGTAAAATATTGCATCCAATCCTATCTGCGCAGCAACTACTTTCCGCTGCAGTCCATCTGTGATTCAAGGATGTTGAAGGAGCAGATCCAGAAGCGGAGCGAGTATGTCCCGACCCAGCGCAACGTGACGTTCACACCCGAGGACGGACCGGTTTACCAATGGATCAAAAGCCTGGAAAGCGGGTATCGGAGTGAGGAAATCAAAAATATCCTGAAGGAGACGGTTGTTCATACACTGCTCAATGATCAACCTCACTTTCCGCCACGGATGATGGGACAAGCTCCCTATGGAGTGAAGGAGGCGCATGAAGCGCAAGGATTATACTATCCCTATTCGGAAGAGTCGCAAAAGCTGACTCTGCTCAAGCGGGAACACGTTTCTCTGGAAGAGCCTTACACCAATTGGGAGAAAATATCCAAACACGCAGCGGAAGACGAGAGCGAGAACAAGGAAAAGGCGGCAAAGGGATTTAACCATTTGGTCAATTATCTCGGTTGATGCTTCACCCGAGAGAAGCGGGGCGATCACAGCGAGGTGATCCGGTGCTTGACCGGGTGGATCACAAGTGAATGAGGAGACACCGTGGATTGGATTAATCGGCGATTGGAATGAGAGGGAGTCCGTAATGGTGGGGAGCGGACTCCTATTTTATATGGATCGGAACTTCGCGAATTTTGTGAGGTTTTGTCGAAGGAGGGGAGGAGAGGAGGATTATTTTATTTATAAGTGGAAGAAATCATCCAGAATATGAGCAAAGATTGTATGATTGAGTTGGAATATGGAAAATATTGAAAATACGAGCCGGGGGGTGGAATTCGCCGTGTTAACCGTTCAAGCTGTCACGAAAAAAGGGATTCTCTATTTATTCATCCAACGATTATTTTCTACATATCCTTCCGTCCACTGGATTTGTGTGGGAATGGTAACCGCCCTTTTATGCTTTTTGCTCTTTATCAATCAAAAATGGCTGGAACGCTTTCCGTTATACACATACATGTCGGCGGTTCTGGGTTCGATTTTGTTGCTGGATCTCCTGACGCAAACCATTCCGATTTTGACTGTTTACCTGATTGTTCTGGGCTATGTTCTGTTCCGATCATCCGAAGAGCACCCGTATGTGATCACATTTTGCTTTACGGTTTGTTATTTATCTGTTTCCGCTTTTACCGTCTGGAATCAATTTATGCTGATCGAACTGATCAGTCACTCTTTGTTGTTTGTATGGGTTGCGTGGATGAGCGGGCAGGTGAGGGCCGCTTATTTTGAATTGCAAAAACAGAAGGAAAAGATCTGCTATCTGATTGAACAGAAAAATGAGTCCAACAAGCGGCTGCGCGATTTTCAAAAGGAATTGGAGGAAACCTACCTGCGCGACCCCTTGACCGGATTATATAATTTCCACGGGTTTCAGCAACAGGTGATTCGCAGCCTGGCCCGCAATTTGCTAAACCAGCCGTTTCACGTGGTCTGTCTGGATTTGACCGACTTTCGGCAGGTGAACATGAGGGAAGGGATCGATGTCGGTGACCGGATTTTGGTGCGAATCGCCCACGCTTTGAAGAAGTATATGCCGGCAACGGCAAAGCTGGCCCGTTATGACGGTGACCAATTCGCGATCGGGTTGATGGGGGATTCCCAGGTTCTGCGCCGGATTTTGGAGACTGTGGATTGCATCATGAAAGAGATCCAGGTGGAAAAAGGCTACCTGCACTATTGCCTGGGGACGGCCACCTATCCGCAGGAGGCGAAAACGGGAGGACAGTTGATCCGCCTCGCGGAAGAGCGGCTCACGCTCAAACAGCGCCGCATTCGCAACAAAGAAGAGGAACACAGGCGGCATCTGGAAAAACTGTCGGCACTGGGTCAGCTGGCTGCCGGGCTGGCTCATGAGATCCGCAATCCTTTGACATCGATTCGGGGCTTTGTGCAAATTTCCGCCGCCGAGTCGGAAGCGGTGAAAAAATGGGAATCGATTATTTTGCCGGAAATCGACCGGATTAATGATTTGCTCAAACAGTTTCTGAATCTGAGTGAGGTGAAACCGGTTCAGGTTACCCGTTTTCAACTGGAGCAGTTGATGGGGGATGTGTTGAGCCTTCTCGAACCGAAATCGTTGTTGATGGGGCATGAATTGAAACAGGTTGCCCCTCCGTACAAGATGGAGATTGAAGCGGACGGGGAACAGCTGAAACAAGTGATGATCAACCTGATTCAGAACGGGCTGGAGGCCTTGACGAGCAAAGGAGTTGTGGAGGTAAGCTGGGCGCGTGAAAACGATTACGCCCATATTTCCGTGAAAGATACAGGCGATGGAATTCATCCGGAACATATGACCCGCATCTTTGATCCGTTCTTTACGACCAAGGGCGACGGAACGGGGATGGGACTTTCTATTTGCCACCGGATCATTACCGAGCATGGCGGGGAAATTTTCGTCAACAGCCAGCCCGGGCTCGGCACGACTTTCAATATTTATCTGCCGCTCAGCCAGGCCGGATCCGGCAGGATGAGAACACGGGCACTGGCAGCGGATCAACAAATTCAGAAAGATGTTGCCGCCGCGGATGGGAGCGGAGTTCTCCCGGAACCGGAGGAGAGAAGTGCCGCAATCGCCGCTGACGAAGCCGGAAGCGCGGAAGCAGAGCAGGCGGGGGAGGAGGCGAAAGAGAGCGTATCCGTCCCTGACCGGAGTGAGGAAGGCGCGGGCCGGGAAACCGATGGGACCGGGCATCAGGCTTCCGCTGGGAGCAACTGTGAAGCGGACGAGGTGCATGCAGATGAGCAGCCGAAACATGAAAAAACCACGGACTGGAAAAAGTATAAGAAAGAATTGATGGCCGGAAAAGGGAAGGTTATGGAGGAAGAACTCCCCCTGCAAGACATTTTTCCGCGCAAAAAGGACCGCCGTTCCGTTGAAGAGAAAGTGGCCGAGATCATGGCCCGGGCGGAAAAGAGAGTGGAAGAAAAAATGAAAGAAGAGGCCGTACGGCAAGGAAGCGGGCAGGAGCAAAAGGTGCACATGGTGGTGAAGCAGGTTCCGGCTGATCCGCCGGAGAGCGGGGAGGAAGCGGATTTTTACCTCTATGAGGAAACGATTTTTGCGCCGAAGCCCCGGCGTGCGGTAAAATGATGAGCGAGGAGGGAAAAAATGGCCAACCAAAAGAAAAATGCGCAATTCAACATTATCAGCAATAAATCGACCACCCATGGCACTTACTACACCGGAACGCTGAACATAAGCAATCTTTCCTCTATCTTGCTGACCGGGGAACAAGCGAAAATCGACCTCGGCCTGATTCACGCCAAAAGCGCGGTGGAACGAGGGATTAAGTTTACCCCCCATCAGGATGAGGTTCCTGATGGTGAAGATTACTGGGTTGTGTGGGTGGCCGTCGACCGCAATGAAAGCGGGCCTTTTTATGCAGGAGTGGCCGCCTGTCCGATGAGGATCAATAAAGAAAAACGGATCGGGTGGAAAAACCTGCCCTTCCACGTGAACCGCATGGACGATGCGTTGAAACGGAGAATCCGTGTCGATGAGCTGGGGAAACAGGAAAAAGCGGTGCTGAGGGATTTTTTGGTCAACCATAATGAAGAGATGTGGAAAAACAGCCCGGATGAACTGAAAGTAAAGTTGTCGTGAGTGCCATTGTGAAAAGGGGTTCCAACCGAAGTTTTTAAAAGTGAACGATTTGTGAACAAACGGATTTCAGCATTGTCGGCTCTCAATTGCAAATGTACACTTAATTATGTGGTTTCGGAATCTTTTGCTAGGACACCAAATTGGCGGATCCCATCGGTCCGCTTTTTCTTTTTCCTGAGTATTTGCCTTTTCTTTGGCTCATTCTAAGGGTTAAAGGAGGGTTTAAGAAAATGGCTGATCATCATATCGGATCACAGGACCATTTCGCCCGCCATGGCGGGGTTCATTTTCGCGCCAATGTTTCCGAGCAAGAATTAAACCGTTTTGTTGCGTCTCTGCCGGAATCCCGGCGCAGCAATATGGCTCAGGTGATGAAGGAATTGGAGTCTGCCGGGATGATTACCATTTTGAATGATGGAATCTGGGCAGACGGTGAAGGGAAGATTGGCGGCAGCGATGAATGCTGAAAAAACGCCCGACATCCAGTAGTTATTGGATGGTCGGGCGTTTTCGCGATCCCGCCTTTGCCTGTCGGGGGTGAGGCCTCGATTTTTCCCGGTTTGCCCGGGCTTGACCCGCGGCTGGGGAGACAGGAAATGTCCGTTTGTGTCACTTTAAAAGCTTTTCAGCCAGTCGAGCACCCGTTTCAACAAAGAAGGTTGTTCAGGAGAAGAACCGGTTTTTGTTCGATGGACGGGACAGACTTCTGTTGGTTCCGTACCTTTGACGAAATACTCCAGGCGGGTGTGCCTGCATTCCGGTGTGGCCACATAGCCCGTATCCAAATCGACATAAACACTCGTTACCCCCTGGGGAATCGGGAAGATTTTTGCCGGCTGAAACCGGGTGGCCTGTTTCATGTAATCCGCCCAGATATATTGGCTTAAATGCGCCTGATCATGTGGCAGTTCTTTGTCATGGTCATAGCCGACCCACACTGTAGTCTCCAGATCCGGGGTAAATCCGGAGAGCCAGCCGTCCCAATCGGTCGTTCCCGTTTTGCCGGCGGCGGCCCGTGAAAAAATCTGGTGCACGCGTCCGCCGGTTCCACCCGGAGAAAACACGCTTTCCATCAGCTTGGTCAAGACGAAGGCGTGGGCGGGAGAGGCTACCCGGACCGGTTTGCTCTCCTCTTGAACCAAGGGGCGTCCAAACGGATCAAGCACCTTTTTGATTCCGGTGAGCGGATGGTGGATTCCGCCGGAAGCGATCGTCGCATAGGCCTCGGCCATTTCAAAAGGAGTGACGGCATAACTGCCCAGTGCCAGGGAGGGCGTCGGCTTCAGCGTGGCCCGGATGCCGAGCCGGCGGGCCATGTCGATTTCCTTTTGCAAACCGATTTTCATTAGTGTGCTCACTGCATAGATATTATCCGAGCGGGCGATTGCCTCACGCAGCGTGATCGGCCGGTTGGCATAGTGGCCGCGGAAATTGGAGGGTCGGTATTCTTGTCCATGAAAAAGAAAAGCGGTCGGCTTGCTCATGATCCGGGTCAGCGGCGTAAATCCGTTTTCCAAGGCGCTTAAATAGAGAATCGGCTTAAAAGAAGAACCGGGTTGCCGGCGGGCGAAGGCGCGGTTGAACTGAGAGGATGAGTAATCTTTGCCTCCGACCATCGCCTTGATTTCACCGGTGTGGGGATCAACCGAGATCAAGGCGCTCTGGAGCCCGTCCACCTTTTTGGTATAGCGGCTTACCGATTGTTCCGCCGCCTGTTGCATTTGCGCGTTAAGGGTGGTATATATTTTGAGTCCGCCGTGGCGCACCGTCGCTTCATCCAGCCCGTACCGCGTGACCAGCGTTTGAACGATATAATCGCGAAAATACTCGGCTTTCATCTGTTTGGGATGGGTCTTTGGCGCAAAAGTGAGCGTTTGCTTTTTTGCTTCCCGCGCAGCTTCGGCGGTGATCATGCGGTTTTTTGCCATCAGGTCGAGGATGTGGTGTTCGCGCGCAATCGCCCGGCCCAGATGATGATAAGGCGAATATAAATAGGGTCCGCGCGGAATTCCGGCCAGCAGTGCGCACTCCGCCAAATTCAAGTCCTGCACCTTTTTGTTGAAATAGTACTTGGCCGCCTGGCCAATTCCATAGGCTCCGTGACCGTAGTAAATTTCATTGAGATACATCTCCAGGATCTCATCTTTGGAAAAATGGAGTTCCAATTGCGCGGTCAGAATGGCTTCCTTCAGTTTTCGCGTCCACGTCCGGTCATGGGTGAGATAGAGATTTCTCGCCAATTGCTGGGTGATGGTGCTGGCTCCTTGCACGACGTGCCCCGCCTTGATGTTGGCCAGTGTGGCGCGGGCTATTCCGCTCAGGGAGAAGCCGTGATGGGAATAGAAGTTTTTATCCTCCGCGGCCAGTGTCGCATTGATCAGGGCCTTGGGCACTTCATTTAAATGGACGGGATCGCGCGGCTCATTGTGATCCAGTTGCCCGAGATAATTTCCCTCATCATCGTAGAGGGTGGAGATGTTATATACCTCGGGTGAGGGCAAGGGGCGCGCTTTCAGATAGAGCAGGAGAATGATGAAGGCAAGGGAGCTGATCAGGAGAGAGAAGAAGAGCAGGCGCATCACTTGACGTGTCCGTCTGACCAGACGCCAGAGAAAGAACTGGTTAAGGGTATGGGGATGAGTGGCTGCTTTGTTATCGCCCATGGTTCTGCTCCTTTTCCGGAAGTTCCTTCCAAGTCTAAAGGTAAGAATATTATGCGAAAGCCGCAGGAAGAATATACCTGGAGAAAGAAAAGCGGAATTTAGCGGCAGAATACATGGGTTGGATAACATTCGCCAAAAAAATGATTATAAAATTTTTTGTGGCGGGGCGAAAAGCGATTGTCTGCGAAATGGACATGCATTATTCTTAGTAAGAGTATCCGGGGAAATGCGGAATGGCCCCGGTTTTCGGCCTTGAAAGGAGAAATGACAGATGGATATGGAGCTTTGGTATACAGAAAAACAAACGAAAAATCACGGGATTACGACGAAAATCAAAAGGACGCTCTATCATGATCAGTCCGAGTTTCAAACTCTGGATGTGATTGAAACAGCGGAATTCGGAAATATGCTGGTGCTTGATGGCATGGTGATGACGACGGATCGCGATGAATTCGTGTACCATGAGATGATTACCCATGTCGCGATGAATACGCATCCTGATCCCAAGGAAGTTCTTGTGGTCGGCGGAGGCGATGGCGGCGTGATTCGTGAAATCTTGCGTTACCCGTCTGTCACCCGTGCGGTGTTGGCAGAGATCGACGGAAAGGTGATCGAAGCATCAAAAACATACTTCCCGCAAATCGCCGGGAAATTGGATGATCCCCGCGTCGATGTGCAAGTAACGGACGGAATCCGCCACATTGCCGAAAATAAAGGCAGGTATGACGTGATTATCGTCGATTCGACCGAACCGGTGGGGCCGGCTGTCGGTTTGTTTCAAAAGCCCTTTTACGAAGGGATTTACGAAGCGCTGAAGGACGATGGGATCATGGTGGCGCAAACGGAATCGCCGTGGTTTAACCGCGATTTGATCCGCCAGGTTTACCGCGACATTTCAAATACATTCCCGGTGGCGCGCCTGTACACGGCAAGCATCCCCACCTACCCGAGCGGCTTGTGGAGTTTTACGATCGGATCGAAAAAATATGATCCCCTTCATGTCAACGAAGCGGAACTGTCCAGATTCGATACCCGCTATTATCGTCCGGAAATGCATAAAGCCTTGTTTGAACTTCCCGCTTTCGTACAGGAACTGCTGACGGACGAGGTGAAATAAGATGCGCTTTGAAGAGAAATACTCGGGAAATGTGTTCATCGGGGCAAGTACGGACCTTGAGGCTGCTCAAGCGATCATTTACGGGATGCCGATGGATTGGACGGTCAGCTTCCGCCCCGGTTCCAGGTTCGGTCCGGCACGCATCCGCGAGGCTTCCCTGGTGCACGAGGAATACAGCCACTACCTGGAACGGGAGCTTTCGGAAATCACCTTTTATGATGCGGGGGATATCCCGCTGGCCTTTGGCAATCCCGAAAGGAGCTTGCAGCAGATTGCCGATTTTGTGCGCAAGGTGCTCGATTTGCGGAAAATGCCGATCGGCTTGGGGGGCGAGCATCTGGTCACCTGGCCTGTTGTGCGGGAAGTTTTCAAGGATTATCCTGACCTGGCTGTCATCCATATTGACGCACATGCTGATTTGCGCACGGATTATGAAGGAGAGCCGCTCTCTCACGCCACCCCGCTTCGTAAAATCGCCGAATTGATCGGGGGTCCCAATTTATATCAATTCGGGATTCGCTCGATGACCAAGGAGGAGGTGCTGTTCGCCAAAGAGGCGAATATTCATTTTCATCCATTTGACGTGGTGGAGCCTTTGAAGAGATGCCTGCCGGAACTGAAAGGACGTCCGGTTTATGTGACGATTGATATCGACGCCGTCGACCCGGCCCATGCTCCGGGAACCGGAACGCCCGAGCCTGGCGGGATTACGAGCAAAGAAATGCTGGAAGCCATCCACCTGATCGCCAGATCCGGCGTGAAAGTGGTCGGTGCAGATTTGGTGGAAGTGGCGCCGGCTTATGATCACAGTGAGCAGACCCCGGTTTTGGCTGCCAAACTCATTCGCGAAATGTTGCTCGGCTTTGTGAAATAAATCCCTGCCCATTCTGAGGCTGTTGACAAACTGGAGCGAAAAGGGTTGAATGCTTTATGCAGCGGCCTTTGCCAAGCATGAGGCCGGGCGCCGAGACCCGACGGATGACTCTTCAGGTCTTTGTCAGCAAGCTGAAGAAACCTCATTCTTCCCTCCCGATCTGCGGAGGGAAGCTTTTTTCTGACGGATGATTTTCAAAATATTGGAGGAAGAACGGGTCAGCTTTATTGGCAAAGCATAAAAACCAGTGTTAAGATACATTTATTAGGTTGAAAGGGGCGGACGGTTTGATTCCAGTAAAGATTTTCATCGAGTCGACCATTGAACAGCCGGGAGAAGAGAAGGAAGTCATCGAGCAGGAATTGGACGGCCGTTTTCAAATGAAGGAAGAGGAATGGATTCTCCGTTATACCGAAAATGAAGGAAAGCCTGATGAAGTGCGGACATCGGTTCGTTCATTCCCGGAGAAAATCACGATCGCGCGCCAAGGACCTGTTTCGTACAGGCAGACCTATGCCCCTGGGAAAACCATGGAGAGCGTGGTTCATACTCCGGCGGGTAAGACGGAGATGGAAGTGACCACATTGGTGTATGAGCGTGACTGGTCCGGAAAGGAAGGCCGGATTCGCTTCACCTTTTTGCTTCATATGGGGAGCCAGGATCTGGGCCAATACCAATTAAGTTTGAAGTGGATGGAGGCTGGGAAATGAATCCGCTTGAGAGAAAGAAAGAGGAGTTGAAACAGGAAATCGAGCGGGCGGTCATCGCCGCCGATTTGGTAAAGGAAACGGACATTCCGGAGATCGTGCTGGAAGTGCCGCGGGAAAAGGAACATGGCGACTGGGCTACCAACATTGCCATGCAACTGACGAGGATTGCCCGCAAAAACCCCAGAGAGATCGCGCAAAAGATCGTTGCCGGGATTGACCGCGAACAAGTGGGCGTTCGCGACATTCAAATTGCCGGGCCCGGTTTTATCAATTTCTTTTTGGATCGTTCCTTCCTGACCGATGTGCTTGTGGAAATCAAACGGTCCGGAGATGCATACGGACGCTCGGACAGCGGTCAGGGTGAGAAGGTCAACGTGGAGTTTTGCAGTGCCAACCCCACAGGAAAGCTCCATCTCGGACATGCCCGCGGGTCGGCCGTCGGCGATGCCTTGTCCAACATTCTCGAGGCCGCCGGGTATGAGGTGACGCGCGAATATTACATCAACGACGCCGGCAATCAGATGAACATGATGGCCCAGTCCATTGAAGCCCGTTATTTTGAAGGCTTGGGAAAAGAGATCGAGTTCCCTGAGGACGGTTATCGCGGCGAGGAAATGATTGCGATCGCCGAGGAGCTGATCCAACAAGAGGGAGAGCGTTTGCTCGGGATGGATCGGGAAGAGCGGCTTCAGTTCCTCAAGGAATACGGGAAAAAGAAGCTGCTTGAGAAGATCAAGGATGATTTGCGTGATTACCGGGTCGAATTTGATGTATGGTTCAGCGAACAGTCCCTGTATCAGTCCGGAGCCATTGAGAAAACATTGACGGAGCTGAAGGAAAAAGGTTATACCTACGAACAGGACGGGGCCCTCTGGCTGCGCTCCACCGCTTTCGGAGACGACAAGGATCGCGTTCTGGTCAAGTCGGACGGTTCCTATACTTATTTGACGCCGGATATCGCTTATCACCGCAATAAGCTGGAACGGGGTTTCAACCGGATGATCAACGTCTGGGGAGCCGACCATCACGGCTACATCGCCCGGATGAAAGCGGCATTGCAGGCTCTGGGGAATGACCGGGACCGGTTGGATGTGGTTATCATCCAGATGGTGAAGCTGTACCAGGGCGGCGAACTGGTGAAAATGTCCAAGCGGACCGGAAAAGCGGTCACGCTGGAAGAGTTGATGAGCGAGGTTGGAGTGGATGCAGCCCGCTACTTCTTTGTGATGAGAAGCCCGGATTCCCATCTTGATTTTGATATAGATCTGGCTGTTTCCAAGTCCAATGAAAACCCGGTCTACTATGTGCAGTATGCCCATGCGCGGATCGCCAGTGTCTTCCGTCAGGCTGAGGAGAGAGGGTTGTCGGCGAAGTGGGATCAGGAGCACCTGTCCCGGTTGGAACTGGAACAGGAATTGGATTTGTTGCAGAAGCTTGGCGAGTTTGGCAGTGAGATCGCCACGGCGGCCAAGCAGTTGGCACCACACCGGGTTGTTCGTTATCTCTACGATCTGGCAACACAATTCCACAGTTATTACAATGCTCACCGCGTGATCACTGATGATGTGGAAAAATCGGAAGCGCGCCTGGCATTGCTCAGCGGCATTCGTCAAGTGATTGTCAACGGATTGAAATTGATCGGGGTCAGCGCGCCGGATCGTATGTAAGGAATTGCCGGCATTTGGTTCCGGCAAGGCGGCAAAAGTGCGGAATGCCAAAATTTCCTCTGTGTCCCCTTTTCCGGGATCCTGAGTTCCGACGGGTCAACGTTTAATCAGTGCAGAATCAGCCGGTGAAAAACCGGCTGTTTTTTTATATCGAGCGTTAAAATTAAGATGACTTGCGAATAAAGTAAATAGAAATGCATTTATCCAGTAAAGGTGTTTTATTCCCGGGGTGGTTTTAAAGCGCCATCGGGGGAAACGGCCTTCGTCTGCGGCGCAATCCCTTTCCGTGAATGTGGCAGCGCGGGCGGGGGACAGCGGGGCAGCATTCTGTTCTTCCCGCATTCGATCAAGGGCACAGATACCCGATTTTCCGCTGTGTTTTCTCGGATTTTTCTGCCGGTTTGTGCCGTAAATCATGAGCAGTGATAATTTATGAAAATTCCATGAAAAGGAATGCTATTTGCGTGAAATGTTTAAAAAAACGTAACATCCAGTTGCCTGAACTCAGCAGATAATAGGAGTACCGGGAAATATTTTTCTTCCCAAAATCCACCATATAAAGAAAAAGACGTACGGTGGATCATCGTTTGTCTGAATCAGATTGAGAGCAATTTGCGCTGAACTGGCGTGTGAAGGATAACAATGAATCAAGGAGATATGGTTAAATGGAAGGAATGAGGCTGGCAGGGAGATACGAGATCCTTCACCTGTTGGGTGGAGGAGGAATGGCTGTAGTCTACAAGGCAAAAGATCTGCTGCTGGATCGGTTTGTGGCAGTAAAAGTGATGAACGACTCGTTGGGGCACGATCCCGACTTTGTGCGACGGTTCATTCGTGAAGCCAAGGCTGCAGGCAGTTTATCCCATGCTAATGTAGTAAGTATTTATGATGTCGGACGTGAAGGGGACATCTTTTACATGGTGATGGAATGTGTAGAAGGGCCGTCCCTCATAGAAGTGATTCGAAAGGAAGGAACGCTTACACCGGAAAAAACGGTGATGATCGCATCCCAAATCTGTGATGCTTTGGCGCATGCACACAAAAACGGAATTATTCATCGTGATATCAAGCCGCATAATATTCTTGTTTCCCCGGATGAGCTGTACAAGGTGACGGACTTTGGCATTTCCTATACTCCGCGCGCTTCCACCATCACGCAAAAAGGATACGTGATGGGCTCGGCGCATTATTTCTCTCCGGAGCAGGCTTCCGGCGGGGAGATCCACTTTTCTTCCGATCTCTATTCGCTGGGGATTGTGATTTATGAGATGCTGACTGGCTCAGTTCCTTTTGACGGAGAAAGTTCCATTTCCGTTGCACTCAAACATATTCATGACCCTGTGCCTGATCCGCGGGAGCTTAATCCGCGAATTCCGGAAGAGTTGTGCCAGGTGATAATGAAGGCACTGGAGAAAGATCCGTTAAAACGCTATCAAACAGCTCAGGAAATGAAACAGGCGCTGCAGCAGGCCGTCATGATATTTAATCCTCCGCAACATGATTACGTTTCCCAGGTTTCCCAGGAAATAAAGCAGCCGCCCCATCGGGGAAGGAAATATTGGCTCAGGGGCGTCGCGGCGGTATCCGGGGTGCTCCTGCTGTTTCTCGGTTACCAGGCATTTGGCGCAGGATATCTGGAGAGTGATCAGCCGACGAACGGCAGTCCCGTACAAGCCGTGCAGCAGGGCAAGCAAATTCCGAAAGAGCATGGAGACCATAAATGGTGGAAGGAGCTGCCCAAAGAGAGCAGAGAGGAAAATGAGGCTTTTCGCGATATCCGGGTATCAGGAAGCAACGGCAATTACAAAGTGACGCTGAAAGTGGGCGATTTTCCGGAAGACACTTTTTACTATGACCTTTTCGTCGTCGACAGTTACAGTTCCCAAAGAGTTGATCAGGGCATTTCCGTTCACATCAAACATAAACCAGACCAACGTTACACGACCAAAACGGTAACTGTAACAATCCCTGAGCAACACCTGCCGGATTGGGGAATTGCCAAGATCATGTTTTACCGGCTGGGAGAAAACGGGAGAAAGATTTATGCCACCGACAATCTGTTGCAGATGTGGGGGCCGCTTCCCAAGTCGGTCGAGGAAAAAAAAGACAGGTCGAGCGCTTTGTGAAAAGATATACAAGGAGTCGCATCAAGCGGCTCTTTTTTGTTTTTGCCCGTTTCTGGACAGACGAGACTGATAATCGATACAATAATAAAAATGACGAAATTTCGGCACATTTGATCACTTTTTGGCAGCTCGCGGATCGAGGTGAAATGGATGCCCATGAGGAATGAACCTGATCTTACCCGGGAAATCGTCTATGAATTTTTGGAGTGCCTGGATGAAGGAATCCATATCGTCAATGCAGACGGAATCACGGTATTTTACAATCGGGTTGCCTCCCGGTTGGACGGACTGTCCATCAAAGAGGTGATGGGGATGCATGTATTGGATGCGTTTCCTTCACTGACGAAAAAGACGAGCACACTGTTGAAAGTCCTGAAAACGGGTGAACCGATCGCCGAGCAGCACCAGACGTATATGAATCGCAAAGGGAAACAGATTAGCACAATCAACCGGACCATTCCGCTTCGCTCCGAAGGAAAGATCGTCGGAGCTGCTGAGATTTCCAAGGATATCACCCAGATCAAAGAGCTGGCGGAGCAAGTTCTTCAGCTGCAGGAAAGAATTCGCGAGCCACGGAGCAGGAAGGCGCAGAAGGAGAGCGCGTACTACTGTTTTGAGCAGATCGTGACGCAAAACTCACTCATGTTGAGGGAGATTGAAAAAGCAAAGCGGGCGGCCAGAACGGATTCCCCTGTTTTGGTAGTGGGGGAGACGGGAACGGGCAAAGAGCTGTTTGTACAATCGATCCACCGTGACTCGCCGAGAATGGGACGCCCCTTTATTGCCCAAAACTGTGCCGCCATTCCGTCCACTCTGCTGGAAGGGATTTTGTTCGGCACGGCCAAAGGGGCTTTTACCGGCGCTGAGGACCGGCCGGGCTTGTTTGAATTGGCAGACGGGGGAACCCTGTTTTTGGATGAGATCCATGCGATGCCGATTGATTTGCAGGCAAAATTGCTGCGCGTGCTGGAGGACGGCGGAGTGCGAAGGGTGGGAGGAACCCGGTTTCATTCCGTTGATGTGCGCATCATCGTCGCGACCAATGAAGACCCGCTGGAGAGTATTGAAAAGGGGCGCTTGCGGCGCGACCTCTTTCATCGGATCCACGTCGTCGGTCTCTATTTGCCTCCTCTCAGGGAACGAAAAGAAGATATTGAATGCCTGACGCACTATTTTTTCAGAAAATTAAAAGGACAATTGCCGACAACGGTTGAGGAAATTGCTGATGAGGTGATGGAAGCTTTTTTCCACTATGACTGGCCGGGGAATGTCAGGGAATTGGAACACACGCTGGAAGGCGCGCTAAATCTGGCAGAAGGGAAGGCAGTGAAACTGGAGCACCTCCCCCCGCATATGCAGAAAAAACAGAAAAAGGAGATGCTTCCGCTCCCAGGCCTTGACGGCAAGAGTTTGCGGGAAGTGCTCGGCGAATTGGAACAAAAGATGATTTGCCTGGCGCTTGAAGAATCCGGAGGCAATGTGTTAAAAGCGGCCAAACTGCTGGGAATTCCGAGGCAAACCCTGCAATATAAACTGAAAAAGCGCGAAGGTTGATGTCGGTCGGAGATTTCCCCCGATTTTCTTGAATGTGAATGGATGGAATTTCAATCTTCGGGGGGGGGTGGTACAGATTGGCCGCGTTTCCTTTCCTGCAAGGCGGCAAGCGCCCGGACGGAAGATTTGTTGCTTGGTGCCTCTTCACTCATGCAAATGCCATATTCTTGGTGTGCCCGATTCCGGGCACTTTTTTTCTGTTTGTGCGCTGAACGGCCGCCGGAAACAGGGATTTGGTTATTGGCATGGTTATTGCATGAATAGTGAATGAATCCATCGGGAGGGGGATGGGGGTTTTGGACGGTCAAACAGGACATCCTTACGGACTGCACCGCGTGTTGGCGCCTGAGCGGGTTTTACCGCAACCAGCCTGGAAACTGGATGCCGAAAGTGATCTTTATGACAATGAGCTCCTGATCGCCGTGGAACGATTAAATATTGATTCCGCATCGTTCATGCAGATGCGGGAAGAGTGCCGCGACGATGTGAACAAGATAAAACAGTGCATATTGGAGATTGTGGCTGAAAGGGGAAAGATGCAAAATCCAGTCACCGGATCGGGCGGCATGTTGATCGGTACAGTGGAAAAAACAGGGCCGCGTTATCCGCATCGCCATGTACGGCCGGGGATGAAGATCGCGACGTTGGTCTCCCTGACCTTAACACCGCTCAAACTTGAACAGATTAACCGGGTTCATCTGGAGACGGGTCAAGTCGATGTAAAAGGCAAAGCGGTTCTTTTTGCCAGCGGTCCTTTTGCCATCCTGCCGGATGATCTCCCGGAAGCGGTGGCCCTGGCGGCTTTGGATGTTGCCGGTGCTCCGGCGCAGACAGCTCGACTCATCCGGGGGCGGGAGCGGATTGTGGTGATGGGAGCAGGCGGGAAGTCGGGGTTGCTGAGCCTCTGTCAGGCGTGGAAAAAGGCGGGGACAAACGGGCAAGTGATCGCATTGGAATCCCGGGCGGAAGCTTGCGCCGAAATCAGGCAGCTGGGATTGGCGCATCAGGTGCTGGAGGTGGATGCCACTGATCCGCTCGCCGTCTATGAGGCCGTGTCTGGTGCAACGGCTGGGGAAATGGCCGACCTTACGCTCAATTGTGTCAATGTGCCCGGAACGGAACTGCCGTCGATTCTGGCGACACGGGACGGGGGAACGATTTATTTCTTCAGTATGGCTGTCCGCTTTACGACTGCCGCGCTGGGAGCGGAAGGAATCGGCAAAGATGTGCAGATGATGATCGGGAATGGTTATGCCCCGGGACATGCGAAGTTGACATTGCAAACGCTTCGGGAGTGCCCGCCGCTCCTTGAATTGTTCCGGAAAAGGTATGGAAGCTGCTGACGGGATCATCAGAGAAGGGGGATTTGATCAAAGTGAAACGCGATTGGAAAGAGATTGAGCTGTGGAAAGATGTCACGGAGGAGCAGTGGAATGACTGGCTCTGGCAATTGACGCACACGATCCGCACGCTGGATGACCTGAGCAAGGTGATCAATTTGACCCCGGAAGAGATTGAAGGTGTCGGAATAAGCAAACAGACGATTCCGCTCAACATCACGCCGTACTACGCGCTGCTCATGGATTCGGATGACCCGAAGGATCCCATTCGCATGCAATCGGTTCCCGTCTCTTCCGAGCTGATTCGCACTCGATACGATATGGAAGATCCGCTGTTGGAGGATACGGACTCCCCGGTCAAGGGGCTGACCCATCGCTATCCGGACCGGGTGCTGTTTCTGATCACCAACCAATGTTCGATGTACTGTCGCTATTGTACACGCCGCCGCTTCTCCGGGCAAATCGGGATGGGTGTCCCGAAGAAGCAGATGGACGCCTGTATAGAGTATATCCGCAACACCCCGACGGTCAGGGATGTGCTTCTCTCCGGCGGGGACGGCCTCCTGGTCAATGACCGGATTCTCGAATATTTGCTCAGCAACCTGCGGGCCATCCCCCATGTGGAAATCATCCGTATCGGAACAAGGGCGCCGGTGGTCTTTCCCCAGCGGATTACGGAAAACCTGTGCAACATTTTGCGAAAATATCATCCCGTCTGGCTCAACACCCATTTCAACCATCCCAAGGAATTGACTCCGGAGGCCAGACGCGCCTGCGAGATGCTGGCTGACGCCGGAGTTCCGCTGGGAAATCAATCAGTCATTCTGGCCGGCATCAATGATTGTCCCCATGTGATGAAAAAGCTGATGCATGAACTGGTGAAAGTGCGTGTTCGCCCCTATTATATCTACCAGTGCGATTTGTCAGAAGGAATCGGCCATTTCCGCACACCGGTGTCGAAAGGGTTGGAGATTATCGAATATCTGCGCGGTCACACTTCCGGCTATGCCGTTCCGACCTTTGTCGTCGATGCTCCCGGCGGAGGAGGGAAAATTCCGCTCAGCCCCAACTATCTCATTTCGCAAAGCCCGTCCAAAACCGTTTTGCGCAACTTTGAAGGAGTGATTACCAGCTATCCGGAACCGAGCCAATACAAGCCGCATGATCCCGAGCATTGCGAGTACTGTCAGGCAGCCGGCAGCCAGACAGGGATTGCCGCATTGATGAGCGATCAGCGGATCAATCTTGAACCGAAACAGTTGTCCAGGGAAGACCGTCGCGCCGGACTGGAAGCAGATAAGGAAAAGCTGAAGCAATAGCAGGAGACGTCGCAAAACGATGAAGAGACCGGAAACCGTCGCGATTATCGGAATGTCCAAAAACGCCGGAAAAACAACGGTTCTAAACAGTCTCATCCGGCAGTTGTCCCGGCGAAAGCGCCTGGGAGTGCTGAGCATCGGTGTCGACGGAGAGGAACGTGACGCATGGAGCGGGAGAGAAAAGCCGGCCATTCGCTGTGATGAGGGGATGTTGGTTGCGTCGGCTGCTTCATGCTTTAACCTTTATCCCGGCAGTTTTGAAATGATCGGCTCCTGCGGTTTCCAATCGGCGATGGGGGAGATTTTGCTCGGCAAGGCGCGGCGGGGCAGCCGGATCAAACTGGCCGGGATCCCCGGCGCCGGACAAGTGCAGGCAGCCATCCGCAAACTGAAGGGGGCGGGTGCGGAACTGGTCTTGGTCGATGGGGCCTATGACCGCAAGTCTCTTTCCAGCCCGCTCATCAGCGATGCCGTGATCCTCGTCGTCGGGGCCTGTTTGCACCGGAGTCTGCCGCAGGTGGTGAAAAAGGCGGCCGAATTGCTGGCCATTCTCCGCCTGCCTGCTGCTCCGTCCGCCGATCGTTTTTTTCATGAACAGGCGCAAACGGAAAAGAAAGTGATCGGTGTGGTTCAAGGCATGGGAGAACCGCTCCCCTTCTCCACCTTATTGGAATGGAAAGAAAAGAGAGAGGCATTTTCAAGCAAAAATTGGGAAGTGCTCATCATCCCCGGCTCACTGACAGACCGAATGCTCCGCATGCTGATGGAAGAAGGGGTGAAGGCGCGCTTGATCGTGCCGGATGCCACGCATTGCTTTTTTACACACAGCATGTTGCGCCGTTTTTTGCAGTGGGGCGGGGCGGTGGAAGTGGTTTATCCCACCCGGCTCCTGGGGGTGGCCGTGAACCCGGTTTCCCCCGACGGGTACGCGTTTCCTCCTTCGGAAATGAAAGAGCGAATCGCTGCAGTCGCCGCCCCGCTCCCGGTGTTTGATGTTGTACGCGATCCCTTGCTTGAAGGGGGATGGGAAGATGTTTTGCGATAAAGAGACAATGCGTGTTTTGCACTTGAATGAATGCCTGAATGTCTTTCAGCCGGTCACTCCGATGGGCAGAGAGACATGGCGCGAGCTGAAACCGTTTTTGCCCGGTGAGGAAGAAGCGTGGCAACGTTCTATGGCCGAGCAGGCTGAATGGCAGCGCCTTCTGCCCGACGGGTCAAAGGAGCGCAATCAGGTGCTGCTTCACCTGGCCCGGATGCCGGATCCCGATCCCATCGTTGCGAAATTGAAACAGGGACGAGCGCTTCAGTTGACGGAATGGTTTCATATGAAGGCTTTCCTCTGGCACTTGTTTCGGCTTTCGGACTTATTGCCTCCTTTATGCTTATTGTCCGATGCGGACAGGCGGGATGTGCACACGCTATTGCGCGCGCTCAATCCGGGCGGTCCGCTCGTTCCTTCATTTTGGATTGATGATGCGTACGACCCGGCGCTGGCCGCAAACCGGAAGCTCTTGAAAAAATACGAGCGGGAACGGGAGAAAAGGAAGGAACAGAAAGCGGTCGATCTGGAAACTCGCTATTCCCTTCGCCGCAACCGCCTGGGGGAATGGGTCGTCGAACGCGGTTCCCCCCTCGATCTGGCGTTGCGGGAGGAGGCAGAGCTGATCCGGGTACGGGAAACAGTCTATGATGCCGTCTATCACTTGGCTGAACCGGAGCAGGAATCCAGGGAAGTCGGGGAATTGACGATGCGCGTGGAAGCGTTGGAACGGGAGATCCTTGAACGTTTGACTGCGTTTTTTCTTCCCTATGCGCCAAAACTGGAAGACTGGATCAACCGGGTGGCTCATTTTGATTTGCAGTTGGCGCGAATCCGTGCCGCGGAAACCTGGCGGGGGACGAAGCCTGTTCACGACCCGCACCGGATGGAGATCCGTGGCGGTTTTCACCCGTGGATGGCTCGCATGCTTGAAGCGGAGGGGAAGGAATGCACTCCGATTGACTGTGTACTGCACCAGGGGACGACCGTGGTGATCGGGGCCAATATGGGAGGAAAGACGGCAGCTCTGAAAACGATGGGGATGATTGCCCTTCTTTCACAGTATGGTTTTTTTGTGCCGGCTGCTTCCTGCAAACTCCCCCTGTTCGCCTGGGTCAGGGGAATCATCGGAGATTTGCAGGACGCAGAGGCCGGTTTAAGCAGTTTTGGCTCGGAGATTGCGCGCCTGCGGGACAGTATGGACTTGGGAGACGGCGGACTTCTGCTGTTGGACGAAATCGGAAGAGGAACCAATCCGGCAGAAGGAGCGGCCCTAGCGCGGGCGATTGCCGGACATTTTACCCGGCGCCGGTTGTGGAGCGTTCACGTGACCCATTATCAGGAAGTGCTTGAAGTCAAAGGGGTTCGCGGTTACCGCGTGGCCGGTTTTTCACGGTCACGGGAGCAGCAGGGGAGCCTTTTGCCGGAAGATCTGCAACAGGCAATCGCCGTGGGAATGGACTATCGTTTGCTCCCGCTGAAGCCTGGTGAAACCATTCCGCATGAGGCGCTGTGGATTGCTGAACGTTTGGGGCTTGATCCCGCAATCGTCGAAGAAGCGAAGAGTGGTTTGCGAAAGGAGGAGGAGTCCGGGTGGAAGAAAAATTGAGACTCGACCCGGTTCTGATCAGCAGGGCGAGGGAAGCGGCGGCGGCGATCGCTTCCAGCGTTGACAATTTTATCGCCCGGCGGACGACGGTAGCCGTGGAACGCACCAATCTCCGTTTAATGGGAATCGACGGGGTGGATGCCGACGGTGTCCCCTTGCCCAATGTCGTGGTTGATCACCTGCTCGAAAAGGGAGTGTTGGAGCTGGGGGCGTCCGGATGGGTGGTGAATGCCTCGCTCCAGTTGGGTCTGTCCCCGTGTGACGTGGCGGAAAAAGTGGCATGCGGTTCCCTGGACCTGACGGCGATCGGGCAGTCGGAACCGGCCCGGATCAGGGACGCTGCAAGGCAGCTGGCGCAGCAATGCCTCGACCGGATTCGGAACAACCGCTTGAAACGGGATCAGCTGATCCGGCGGCTGGGAGAAGGGAAAAAGCCGTATATCTATGTGATCGTGGCCACCGGCGACATTTATGAGGACGTGGTGCAAGGGCGTTCCGCGGCAAGGCAGGGAGCGGATATTATTGCCGTCATTCGCAGCACGGGGCAGAGTTTGCTCGATTATGTTCCGTATGGCCCGACCAGAGAAGGGTACGGCGGTACGTATGCCACCCAGGAAAATTTCCGCATCATGCGCCAGGCGCTCGATGAAGTTGGCGAGGAAGTGGGCCGTTATATCCGTTTGTGCAATTACTGCTCCGGGCTGTGCATGCCGGAGATCGCCGCGATGGGAGCGATGGAGCGGCTGGATGTGATGCTGAACGATGCCCTATACGGGATTTTGTTCCGCGATATCAATATGCAGCGGACGTTGATTGATCAGGCTTTTTCACGAATGATCAACAGTTATGCCGGCATCATGATCAATACTGGGGAAGACAATTACCTGACTACGGCCGATGCGGTCGAAGCGGCGCATACGGTACTTGCTTCCCAGTTTATCAATGAGCAACTGGCGCTTTTGTCCGGACTGCCTCCGGAGCAGATGGGATTGGGTCATGCCTTTGAGATGAACCCCGATCTGGAGGACGGCTTTCTCATGGAGCTGGCGCAGGCGCAGATGGCCCGCCAGATTTTCCCCGACGCCCCGCTGAAATATATGCCCCCGACCAAGCATATGACCGGAAATATTTTTAAAGGGCATATTCAGGATGCGTTGTTCAACCTGGTCAGCATTATGACCGGGCAGGGAGTCCAGTTGCTCGGAATGATGACCGAAGCGATGCACACCCCGCACATCCACGACCGGCAGCTGGCGATAGAAAATGCGCAATATATCTTTCATAACGCCCGCCATCTCGGCGAGGAGATTCTCTTTAAGCCAGGGGGGAGATTGGAACGGCGGGCGCAGGAGGTGCTGTACAAGGCGGCGAAAATGCTGGGGGAAGTGAAGGAGATCGGGTTGTTCTCTGCTTTGGAACAAGGCATGTTCGCCGATGTGAAGCGCTCTTTTACCGGTGGGAAAGGGCTGGCCGGTGTACTCGAAAAGGCGGAGGGTTATTTCAATCCGTTTGAAGAGGAACTGAGAGCGCGGCTCGGTTTGCAGGCAAGGGAGGGGGATCGTGATGAGCGTGGATTTTACACGGGTTAAACCTTACGGGGATACACTGGACGACGGTGCGGTGCAGCTGAGCTTCACCCTGCCCGTTCCCTGTGGCGAAGAGGCGAGGGAAGCTGCCCGCCGGCTCACCGCCAAAATGGGGCTGGATGAACCTCAGGTCTACCATATGAAGGATTTGGGCGAGGGATACACCTTTTTCATCGTTTATGGCAAATGCCGGCATCACATCGATTTCACATCGATTAAGGTGGCAAAGGTGAAAAGCGAGGTAATGGACTTTTACGAAATCAATCGGTTCATCAAGGAGCGGATCGGGCGCAAAATCGTGGTGGTCGGAGCCTGTACGGGTGCCGATGCCCATACGGTCGGTATCGATGCCATCATGAACATGAAAGGGTATAACGGGGAATACGGACTGGAGCGATATCCTGAAATCGACGCCTATAACCTCGGCAGCCAGGTGGAAAATGAGGTGCTGCTGGAAAAAGCGCTGGAGTTAAATGCCGATGTGTTGCTCGTATCGCAGATTGTCACGCAAAAGGGGGTCCATATCACCAACCTGACCGAGTTGGTGGAGCTGGTCGAAGCGGAAGGATTGCGGGATCGGTTTATCCTGATCTGCGGAGGTCCGCGCATCACTCATGAACTGGCGCTGGAATTAGGCTATGACGCCGGGTTCGGGCCGGGTACGCTGGCGCCGCAGGTGGCTTCTTACTTTGTGCAGGAAATCCATAACCGGATGACAAGGGGGATTGAAGCAAAATGAAGAAGACAAAACCTGGGAAGAGAACCATTCCCAGGTTTGACGAAAATCGACGGGATTATTTCATGTCCCAGTAGAAGTCTTGGTTGGCATAAGGCACTTCATTTTCGATCGGTTGATCATCAGGGACAATTTTCTTGATGTGGACGACATAATAGGTCTTGAATTCGGGATCATTGATCATGGAAATCTCAATCAGCCCTTTTTTCTCCAGGCTCTCAATCGCCAGCGCCGCTTTTGAGTAAGGATAGTCAAGTACTTTGGCGAGACGGTAATGGGAGGTGACCAATTCTCCCTTGGAAAGAGGAATTTTAAAATCTTCGTCTGTCATGTCCTCGTAGGCGGCGAGACGGCACAGTTCATAATAGACGAAGCGTTCCGCCGCAGGAAGTTTGTCGACAACCGAATATGGAATGCTTAACGTATGAGGTTTCATGCTGTTCTCCTCCCGTTATATGTTTCATTCTAAAAATCAAAGGGCATGCCGCTCGCCTTGATCTTTTCAAAGGCCACGGATAGATGGGGTGCCGCGCCCACGGAGGGATTGGCCGGAGAAGCGGATGCCGAAAGGGGTTGCGGGTTTAGCTGTCCCATACAATAAGCGAACAAAAGATTTTTCACCAATCCGGAAAAATTGATATCCTCCCGGTCGGCAAACCGGAGAAGTTCCAATTCGACCGCATCTTCCGTATTAAAGGAGACCTGGCGCCGTTCCCGTTTCTTGTAGTCTCTCATTCGCCGAGCGTCTCCTTTCCAAGCGCATAATAGCCGAGAGCATTGGCGAATTGGGGGTCTTCAAACGTTGTGGCAAACTGGAAGCCGACACGCTTAAACGGTTCTACCAAATCGTGTGCCTTTCCCCCAATCAGCTCAACCACATCGGTAATATTCCACATCCCGCCCAAATGGCCGACGATCATGGAGGCCATTTCCTCGGGATCCGCTTCCCGCACGTTGTCCCAGCCTTTGGGGATTGTTCCGCTCTCGCGGTCAATGAAGATGCCATCTTTGAACGTGGCGTAGTTGGTCGTTCGTGCCCCCGGGTCGACGATGCGCACCGTTCCCATCCGGCGGTGCACCCAGTAGGCCGCTCCTCCCTCAATTGTAATCGCCGCTTTTGTGATATGCAGTTTGCGATATGTACCATTTAAAATAATTTCATGTTCACCTTCCAACTTCGCCCGCAGCCGTGCACGTTCATCCTCTTTATACATATTGATCGGCACACCTGTCACCAGTTTGACCTCGCCGATTGCCCCTGCCTGAAACAGTGCCGTCAGAACAAGCAACACCGTCTCTATGTTCACCTTGCTCTCCGTCATCATCTGTCTTGTAAACGAGCCTTCTCTTTCCGCAAGCTGCCCGATAAAATAGTCCTTCCCCTGATAACGGATCTCCATATCCTCCTCCAGCGTCTGCACAAATGTGCGTTGCCGGGCTTTTGACACCTTGCTCGGAAACGAGAATTTTCTGTTGCCGGTAATGGTTTTGACATAGGCCCGCCCGGCATCAACTGCGACCAACATGCTTGAACCACCTTCCCAATGTTGAAGACGAATGTCATGACTGTTGTCACAGAACTTCATTAAATGATGACAGCAGTCAGTACTTCGGTCGTCATAATATAAAAAAGAGAGGGCAGAAGTCCGTACAAAAGTACACAAAAATGCGATGAGTGATACATTGTACGGACTACTGTCCATTATAGTGGGATTAAAGCGGTATTTATATAGAAATATTTATATAAAAAATGAATTATTCATCAAAACAAAGATGTTTTCCCGCCAAAAACCAAAGCACATTCCAAGATTGAACATCTCGTTTGTCTTTCACTTTTCTCCATCTGTGATCCGAAAGCCCAGTTTGAAATTGATCGATAACATGGGCTGGTTGGCTTCATTCACATGGGTGCACATCATCTTGACCCCCTGATCCCGGCAATGAGAGATAGCGCGAAGTTTGAGCGAAGTTGCGATCCCCATCCCGCGAAACGATTTTTTCACAACGGTGAGGCCGCATTCGGCAGTTTCCGGGGAGATGATCCTGACGCTGCTGAGACCCACCCACTCCTCATTGCAACGGGCAATGAATTGAGTGTGGCGATGTTGCCAGTAATATCGATAAAACAACTTTTCGCAGAAGTCGGAAAACGACTCAAACGGCCCGTCGTGTCCCGGTTCGTCGAGAACGCCTTCGCGTACGAGCCGGTAAAGGCGGTGTCTTGTCTCATCCGTGTCATGAACTTCATTTAAACGAAAAAAGTGAATACCGGCGGGGTCTTCCATACGGGAAAAGGATTCTCTTTGCCAGTTCTGAAGATGAAGGGTCAGTGTTTGTCTTTTCATGGTTACCTCCTGCAAATCAATCTGCCTTTCATGTCATGTCACTCACCAGGTCTTTTCCGGTCAGGCGGCAGGAGCCCTGTGTTCCTAATCTCCACTCGCCACTTTCATAGATTGGGTTGAACACGCCCGAATTGAGATTATATTAACATTTGGGAGTCTGAATATTTGCCGATGATTTTTTTGTTGCAAAATAAATGAATGACTGCTCAGTTTATGTTAAAATAGTGTCGAAATTCATTTGAAAGCGAATTCATTCATTTTCTTTGCAATTGTCATTTTCTGAATTAACATAAATGAGAGAAAGGAGAGAAGATCATGTCGTTTTTGCAAGTGTTCAACCTGATCGCCTTTTTGGCAGTCGCCGCTTATGCTCTGTACTTGGTTGTCAGTGTCATTTACAAGCGCTATCTGTATGTGAAACTGGGGAAGCCGGCTGATTTCAAGCTGGATATGAAAAAGAGCATCAATGAGGTGCTGGTCAATGTTTTCGGGCAGAAAAAGCTGCTGAAGGACAAAAAAAGCGGCCTGATGCACGTCGTCATGTTTTACGGGTTTATCATTATCCAGTTTGGTGCCATTGATCTTTTTATCAAAGGTCTGGCCCCCGGGCATCATCTCCCGGTGCCGGCCTATCCTTTCTTTCAATTCCTGCAGGAGCTGACGACGTTTCTCGTTTTGTTGGCCACAATCTATGCTTTTTACCGCCGTTATATCGAGAAGATCGCCCGTCTCAAACGGGGATGGAAAGCAGGGCTGGTCATTATCTTCCTTACGTTGCTGATGGCATCGATTTTACTTTCGGCTGCCTTTGAGAAAATCTGGCTGGGCCACCCGGCGAACTGGTATACGCCTGTTTCTTCCGTGCTCTCCGCGCCGTTTGCAGGCTGGATGAGCCAAAGTGCAGGTGAGGCGGTGTTTTACGTATTCTGGTGGATGCATGCGCTGGTGCTCTTTTCCTTTGCTGTCTATGTGCCGCAATCGAAGCACTTCCATCTGTTCGTGGCTCCGATCAATGTCTTTTTGAAACGGCAACAGCCGCCGGCAAAACCGTCGCTCATCGACTTTGAGGATGAATCGGCAGAAGAGTACGGGGTAGGCCGGATCGAAAACTTTAACCAAAAACAGCTGATCGATTTGTATGCTTGCGTTGAATGCGGGCGCTGCACGAATGTCTGTCCGGCAGCTGGAACGGGAAAATTGCTGTCGCCGATGGATTTGATCGTAAAGATGCGGGATCACCTGACAGCAAAAGGAGCGGCCATCACTTCCAAAACACCCTGGATGCCTTCCATCGCCTTCGCCAGTGCCAACAAAGCACTGATGGAAACGGCTGCGAGCAGGGATGATTCCGGAAAGATCGATTACCCGGTCAATCTGATCGGCGATGTGATCACCGAACGGGAACTGTGGGCCTGCACCACATGCCGCAACTGCGAAGATGCTTGCCCGGTGATGAACGAACATGTGGACAAAATCATTGACATGCGGCGCTATCTCGTCATGACGGAAGGAAAGATGAGTCCCGAGGCTTCCCGTACCTTCTCCAATATCGAACGCCAGGGCAATCCGTGGGGGATCAGCCGGAAGGATCGGGCGAAATGGACAGAAGGGGCCGATGTGCCGGTGCCGACGGTAAAAGAGGAAAAAGAGTTTGAATATCTCTTTTTTGTCGGTTCGATGGGCTCCTATGATAACCGGAGCCAAAAAATCAGCCGGGCGCTGGTGAAAATTTTGCATCACGCCGGCGTGAAGTTTGCCATTCTCGGAAACAAGGAGAAAAACTCGGGAGATACGGCCCGCCGCATGGGAAATGAGTTTTTGTTTCAACAGCTGGCCACCGACAATATCGCATTGTTTGAAAAGCATAACGTGAAGAAAATCATTACCATCGACCCGCACGCTTATAATGTCCTGAAAAATGAATATCCGGATTTGGGGCTTGAGGCGGAAGTGTACCACCATACCGAAGTGCTGGCGGATCTGATCAAACAGGGCCGCATCAAGCCGGTCAAAGAGGTGAAAGAGCGGATCACCTATCATGATTCCTGTTATCTCGGGCGTTACAACGGTGTATTCGATCCGCCGCGCTATATTCTCGAGCACATTCCCGGACTGGAATTGGTGGAGATGAAGCGGAACCGGGAAAACGGCATGTGTTGCGGCGCCGGTGGAGGAATGATGTGGATGGAGGAAACCGAGGGCGTGCGCATCAATGTGGCCCGAACCGAGCAGGCGCTGGAAGTAAATCCGACTCTGATCGGCAGTGCTTGCCCGTACTGCCTGACCATGTTGTCCGACGGGACCAAGGCCAAAGAAGTGGAAGACAGAGTGAAAACGATGGATGTCGCCGAAATCCTCGCTCTCTCCATCAATTTTGAGGACGAAGCAGATGTGGTGGAAGGCATTCACTAAGCGGGAGAAAAAGACGCTCTCAGGTATGATGTGAGAGCGTCTTTTTAAATGTGAATTGGATTGGATGAATGCCAAAAAATATGAATAAAATACTTAATCGAAATAATGGAATGAGATTTACTATTGTTAAGAGTAGGGATTTCAGTTAATCTAAAATTGGAGGCGCTTTCATTTGGAGGCGATGTGAACGAACGCTCGGTAGAACAATGCGTGAGGGAGAGTGACCAATGGTGAAAGCGGTAATTTTAGGCGGGGCAAGAACGCCTTTTGGCAAATTTGGCGGTGCATTGAAAGACGTTCCAGCAGTCGAGCTCGGGGGGACGGCGATCCGGGCCGCTCTCGAACGAGCCGGGGTGGAAGTGGAAATGGTCGATGAAGTGATCATGGGGATGGTGCTCCAAGGGGGAGCGGGGCAAATCCCTTCGCGCCAGGCGGCACGTCTTGCCGGTTTGGGATGGGAAGTCGGCACGGAAACGATTAACAAAGTATGTGCTTCCGGGTTGCGCAGTGTTACCCTGGCAGATCAGATCATTCGTGCGGGAGATGCCGGGGTGGTGGTGGCCGGCGGGATGGAGAGCATGAGCAATGCTCCTTACATTTTGCCGTCGGGGCGGTTTGGCCAGCGCATGGGTGACGGGAAAATGGTCGATCTCATGATTCATGATGGTTTGTGGTGCGCTTTTCACGATGTGCACATGATCGTCCACGGCAGCAATACGGCCAAGGAATACAACGTGACGCGCGAAGAGCAGGATGCATGGGCGCTTCGCAGCCATCAGCGGGCGCTTGAAGCCATTAATCACGGGCGGTTTGCCGATGAGATCACTCCGGTAACCGTCAAAGTAAAGAAACAGGAGATCGTCGTTGACCGCGATGAAGCCGTTCGCGCCGATACCACGCTGGAAAAACTGTCCGGGTTGAAACCGGTTTATCTCCAGGATGGCACGATTACCGCCGGCAATGCGCCCGGGGTAAATGACGGTGCAGCCGCTCTGGTGGTGGCCTCAAGCGAGAAAGCACAGGAATTGGGGATCAAGCCGTTGGCAAGCATCCTGGGTCACGCAGCGGTGGCGATGGAAGCGAAGGATTTTCCGATCACCCCCGCTTATGCTATCAAGAAACTGCTGAAAAAGCACGGGCTGACCGTCGCACAAATCGATCTGTTTGAAATTAACGAGGCGTTTGCTGCGGTTGCGCTGGCCAACAGCAAACTGCTTGAAATCGATCCCGGAAAGCTCAATGTAAACGGAGGCGCGGTTGCTTTGGGCCATCCGATCGGCGCCAGCGGAGCGAGAATTTTGTTGACGCTGATCATGGAACTGAAACGCCGCGGCGGCGGATTGGGTGTGGCCGCGATTTGCAGCGGTGCGGCCCAGGGCGATGCCGTTTTGGTCAAAGTCGAAGGTTAAAAGCGAAAAGGTGGGATGAATCGGTGGAAATCAAGCGGATCAGCGTTATCGGAGCAGGGCAGATGGGGAGCGGGATCGCCCAGACGGGAGCGCAGGCAGGCCTGGACGTCACCCTTGTCGACATGGCGGAAGCGCCCTTGCAAAAGGGATTGGAGCGGATTAAGGGGAATTTGCAACGGGCCGTGCAAAAAGGGAAGATTTCCGTTCAGGAGATGGAGGCGGTGCTGGGACGCATCCGTCCGGTATTGAAACTGGAGGAAGCGGCAGCCGAGGCGGATCTCGTCATCGAGGCCGTTGTGGAAAACATGGAGGTAAAGGCGGACGTCTTCCGAAAACTGGATGTACTCTGCCCGGAACATGCGATTTTGGCCAGCAATACTTCGTCGCTTCCGATCACGGAAATCGCTGCTGTCACCAAACGCCCGGAAAAAGTGATCGGCATGCATTTTATGAATCCGGTTCCGGTGATGAAGCTGGTCGAGGTGATTCGCGGTTTGCAGACAGCGGACGAGGTATTTGCCGCAGTAGAGCAATTGGCGAAACGGATGGGGAAAGTTCCCGTCGAGGTGAATGATTTTCCCGGCTTTGTATCCAACCGCGTTCTGATGCCGATGATCAACGAGGCGATTTATGCCGTTTATGAGGGCGTGGCCACGCCGGAAGCGGTTGACCAGGTGATGAAACTGGGCATGAATCATCCGATGGGTCCCTTAACCCTGGCTGATTTTATAGGACTGGATACCTGTTTGTACATCATGGAGATTTTGTATGAAGGTTTTGGAGACAGCAAATACCGTCCGTGTCCCTTGTTGCGCAAATATGTGAAGGCCGGTTGGCTGGGACGCAAGAGCGGGCGCGGCTTTTACACCTATGAATGAAATTGCGTGATGTGGAGCGTGAAGAGCAGTGGACTTGAGGCTGACGGACGAGCAGGCGATGATGCGCAAGATGGTGAGGGATTTTGCGTGTGAGGAGATCACACCTTTGATCAGCCGTATGGAAGAAAACGATGAATTTCCGCGGGCTTTAATTTCCAAGATGGGAGAAATCGGCCTGATGGGGATTCCCGTTCCGGAAGAGTACGGGGGAGCCGGGGCTGATTTTTTATCTTATATTCTGGCGATTGAGGAAATTGCCAAAGTGAGTGCCGCAGTCAGCGTGATTCTGGCAGTGCACACCTCGGTCTGCACTCTTCCCATTTTGAAGTGCGGAACGGAGGAGCAAAAACAGAAATATGTGACGCGATTGGCCAGCGGGGAGCAGGTGGGCGCTTTTGCCTTGACGGAGCCGCACGCCGGTTCCGATGCCGCCCGGATTCGAACCGGCGCGCGCCGGGTGGGGGACAAATACATCCTGAACGGAAGCAAGGTGTTTATTACCAACGCGGAAGCGGCCGATGTTTTTCTCACCTTTGCCGTGACCGATCCGTCCCGGGGCAAAAAAGGCATCACGGCGTTTATCGTGGACAGGGATACCCCCGGTTTTCGGGTGGGGGAAAAAGAGAAAAAAATGGGGCTGCATGGTTCGGGCACTTGCGAACTGATTTTTGAAGAGGCGGAAGTGCCCGCGGAAAACCGGCTGGGAGAGGAAGGAGAAGGATACAAGGTGGCCCTGAGCAATCTGGCCGGCGGAAGAATCGGCATCGCCGCCCAGGCGCTCGGCATTGCCCAGGGAGCGTTCGATGCCGCACTCTCCTATGCAAAGGAACGGAATCAGTTCGGAAAGCCGATCGCCAAGCAGCAGGCGATTCAGTTCAAACTGGCCGATATGGCTACAGAGATCGAAGCGGCCCGCCTTCTGACCTATCGTGCTGCCGATTTGCGCGCACAGGGAAAACACTGTCGCCTTGAAGCTGCGATGGCGAAGAGATTTGCCACCGATGTGGCGATGAAAACAGCGGTCGAAGCCGTGCAAATTTTTGGCGGGTACGGATATACGCGGGAATTTCCGGTTGAGCGATTTTTCCGTGATGCAAAGGTAACGCAAATCTATGAAGGAACCAATGAAATTCAGCGGATCGTGATCGCAAATGAACTTTTGGCATAAGAGGAGGAACCCCCATGCATTTTAAACTGAGTGAAGAACATGAAATGATGCGCAAGATGGTCCGCGAATTTGCGCTGAAAGAAGTCGCTCCGACAGCGGCTCTCCGCGATGAGAAAGAAGAATTTGACCGCTCCATTTTTGACCGCATCGGGGAACTGGGATTGGCCGGGATTCCCTGGGAGGAGGAATGGGGAGGAGCCGGGGCTGATTTTTTGAGCTACGTGATTGCGGTGGAGGAATTGTCGCGCGTCTGCGCTTCCACCGGGGTCACCTTGTCGGCCCACATTTCACTGGCGAGCTGGCCGATTTATAAGTTTGGAACAAAAGAGCAAAAAGAGCGTTTTTTGCGTCCTTTGGCGGAAGGAACCAAGCTGGGGGCCTACGGCTTGACGGAGCCGGGTTCCGGTTCGGACGCGGCGGGAATGAAGACGACTGCGGTAAAAGACGGGGATCACTACGTTTTAAACGGGAACAAGATTTTTATCACCAATGGCGGTGAAGCGGAGATTTACGTCGTGTTTGCGCTGACCGACCCTGCGCTGAAACACAAAGGGACGACCGCTTTTATCGTGGAAAAGGGAACTCCCGGTTTTTCCATCGGCAAAAAAGAGAAAAAATTGGGAATCCGTTCCTCTCCCACGACGGAAATCATTTTTGACAATTGCCGCATTCCGGCTGACCAACGTTTGGGAGAAGAGGGAGAAGGCTTTAAAATCGCCATGATGACGCTTGACGGGGGCCGGAACGGCATCGCCGCCCAGGCGCTCGGCATTGCCCAGGGAGCATTTGATGCCGCGCTCTCCTATGCAAAAGAACGGAACCAGTTCGGGAAGCCGATCGCCAAGCAGCAAGCGATTCAGTTCAAACTGGCCGATATGGCGACACAGATTGAAGCAGCCCGCCTGCTCACCTACCAGGCTGCCTGGCTCGAGTCACAAGGTCTCCCTTACGGAAAGGCATCGGCGATGGCAAAATTGTACGCCGGTGATATCGCGATGCAAGTGACGACGGAAGCGGTTCAAATCTTTGGCGGTTACGGCTACACAAGGGAATATCCGGTCGAACGCATGATGAGGGATGCGAAGATCACGCAGATTTATGAAGGAACCAATGAGATCCAGCGCGTGGTGATTTCAAACCATCTGCTCAGGGAATAGCGGTTTGGCCGGGAGGGACGGAAAGTGGCCGATTTGATCAGGCGCTTGAAAGAAAAGGACAAACGGTACATTGCCCGCGTAATCAGCCGCATTGAAAACGGGGACCCGGAGCGGGAGCAATTGCTTGAGGCTCTTTTCCCGCATACCGGGCAGGCGTATGTGCTCGGCATTACTGGGTCTCCCGGTGCCGGCAAAAGCTCGCTCATGAACGGGTTAATCCGTTATCTCAGACAAAAAGGGATGACTGTGGCGGTCATAGCCATCGACCCGACCAGTCCTTTTTCCGGAGGCGCCATTTTGGGTGACCGCGTCCGCATGACCGGACATTCCCTGGATGAGGGCGTATTTATTCGCAGCATGGGCAGCCGCGGCAGCCTGGGCGGATTGTGCCGGGCGGCAAAGGATGCTGTGAAAGTGCTGGATGCGGCGGGATATGATCTGGTGCTGCTGGAAACGGTCGGGGTGGGGCAGGCGGAATTGGATGTGATGCATGCGGCGGATTCTGTTTCCCTGGTGCTCAATCCGACAGCGGGGGATGTCGTTCAGGTTTTTAAAGCGGGCATTATGGAAATCGCCGATCTTTTTGTGATCAACAAAGCGGATTTGCCGGGTTCGCATCGCCTTGCGGAGGAAATTGAACGCATGCTCGATCTGAAGCCTGATCTCCCCTGGCGTCCTCCCATTGTCAAAACCATCGCGACCAGGGAAGAAGGACTGGTGCTGTTATGGGAAAAGCTGGAGGAGCATCGCCGCTTTCTTGAGCAAACCGGTGAGAGGAGGCGAAGGCGGCAGCGTCAGGCTGAGTTGGAGCTGAAGGAGCTGGTGCAGGATTTGCTCGGGCAAAAACTGGCGGAATCGCTCGCTTCCCCTGACTGGCAGCATGAGCTTTCCCAGGTGGTTTCCCGGCAGAAAAGCCCGATTTCCGCTGCGCGTGAATGGTTAAGGCGTGTCCGATTCGACTAGAGAGGTGAGGAGATGAAAAAGAATTCCGAACTGATTCCCTCGATGATCAAGGATCAGCGCCTGATCGAACAGCGGCGGGCCCAGATCATCGAGGGAGCAGTGCGTTTGTTTGTGGAGAAAGGGTTCCATAAAACGACAACGCGGGAAATCGCGAGAGAATGCGGATTGTCGATCGGGACGATGTATGAATATATTCAGAGCAAGGAAGATGTTTTGTATCTTGTTTGTGAATATATCCATTCGGAATTGGAAGATCGTTTGCGCAGAGTGGTTGCGGAAGAGGATCAGGGAGCCGTTTCTCTCTCCAAGGGATTAAAGCAGCTGTTCAGAGTGATGGAAGAGATGCGGCCGCTCGTTTTGCTGATTTATCAGGAAACGAAATCGCTCCCGAAAGACAAGATGAAATATGTGTTGCGGAAAGAAGAGGAAATCACCGGGATTTTTGAGCGGATTTTGCAAAAAGGGATGGAAGATGGAACGATTCAGATCGATCCTTCCTCCGTCAAACTGATGGCCCATAATATCATCGTGATCGGCCAGATGTGGACGTTCCGCCATTGGGCGGTCGGGAAGCACTATGGGTTGGAGGAATTTACCGAGCGGCAGATGAGCCTGCTTCTCGGCGATCTGACAACGGGAGGAAAGACGGATGGGAAAACCAGCGCAACCTAAGCATGCCATTCGGTTTATAACGGCAGCGAGCCTGTTTGACGGACATGATGCATCCATCAACCTGTTTCGCCGCCTTTTGCAAGATTCAGGTGTGGAAGTGATTCATCTCGGACACAACCGATCCGTCGATGAGATCGTGGAAGCGGCCATACAGGAAGATGTACAGGGAATCGCCGTTTCTTCCTATCAGGGCGGACACATCGAGTTTTTTAAATATATGATTGATTTGCTAAAAAAGAGAGGCGCTGCCCATATCCGCGTCTTCGGCGGAGGCGGGGGCGTTATTATTCCCCGGGAAATACGAGAGTTGGAGGAATATGGCGTATGCAAGATCTTTTCCCCGCAAGATGGCCGCGACATGGGCCTGATGGGAATGATCGAGTTTATGGTGCGGCAGTGCGATTTTTCGACGATTGAGAACGTTTCCTGGGAAATGAATGCCTTGAAAACCGGGGATAAAAAAGAGATTGCCCGGTTGATCACGCTGGTTGAAGAAGCGGCCGAAAACGAGCAATGGCGGCAAACGGCGTCTTCGCTTCTGGAAGAGATCGGGGAGGAAGAGGAAAAGGTGATCCCCGTCGTCGGAATCACGGGAACCGGCGGAGCGGGAAAAAGTTCGTTGACCGATGAGCTGGTACGCCGTTTTCTCGGAGATTTTCCGGAAAAAAAAGTGGCGATCCTGTCGGTCGATCCATCGAAACAAAAAACGGGCGGTGCGTTGCTGGGAGACCGTATCCGCATGAATTCCGTGCATCATCCCCGGGTCTATATGCGAAGCCTGGCCACGCGGCGCACCCGTTCCGAACTGAGCGGAGGGATTCGCGGGGCGATCCGTGTGTTAAAACGGGCCGGCTATGATTTCATCATTGTTGAGACAAGTGGAATCGGGCAGGGAAATGCCGATGTGATTCAGGTCAGCGATGTCTCCGTCTATGTGATGACTTCGGAATACGGCGCACCGTCCCAGTTGGAAAAAATCGAGATGCTGGATTATGCCGATCTGGTCGCCATCAACAAATTTGACCGCAAGGGTTCCGAAGATGCGCTGCGCGACGTGAAGAAACAATACCGGCGCAATCATAAATTATTCGAGGCTCCTGATGAGGAAATTCCGGTTTATGGGACGATGGCCAGCCGTTTCCACGATCCGGGCACCAATCGGTTTTATCGCGCCCTGATCGATAAAATCAGGCAAAAATGCGGAGTCGACTGGCAATCTGAAATGACCGTGAGCGGGGATCTCAACATTCACTATATTATACCGCCGGAGCGAACCCATTACCTGCGCGAAATCGCGGGAACCGTTCGCAAATACCATCAGCAGTCCGAGCGCCAGGCGGAATGGGCAAGCCGTCTCTATCAACTGGAGGGAAGCAAGGCTGTCTTGCAGGATGAAGAAGATGCCTCCGTCCGGGAGAGGCTGGAGCAAAAGATTAAAGAGGTCGAGGCAAAACTCACTCCGGAGAACAAGGAAGCGCTTAAAAACTGGCCGGAAATGATGAAAGCTTATCGGCAGGAGCAGTTCGTCACCCGGATTCGCGGGAAGGAGATCCGTGTTCCCCTGTATACCGAAACGCTTTCGGGGACGATGATTCCCAAAGTGGCTCTGCCCCGTTTTAAGGACTGGGGCGAAATCCTTCGCTGGTTGCACAAAGAAAACCTGCCTGGCTACTTCCCGTTTACTGCCGGGGTTTTCCCGTTCAAGCGAACCGATGAGGACCCTAAGCGGCAGTTCGCCGGTGAGGGATCGCCGGAGCGAACCAACAAGCGCTTTCACTATTTATCGAAAAATGATCAGGCGAAGCGGCTGTCCACTGCTTTTGACAGTGTGACGCTGTATGGGGAAGACCCGGATGAGCGGCCGGACATTTACGGGAAAGTCGGAGAATCCGGGGTCAGTATTTGTACCTTGGAAGATATGAAGAAACTGTACGCCGGTTTTGATCTGTGTGCGCCCAACACGAGCGTGTCAATGACGATTAACGGCCCGGCGCCGATTTTGCTCGCGATGTATTTTAATACGGCGATTGAACAACAAATCGAAAAGTTCCGTTCCACCGAAGGGCGGGAGCCGACGGAGGAGGAAAGGGAAAAGATCAAGCGGGAGACGCTGAAGCGGGTGCGCGGAACGGTGCAGGCGGACATCCTGAAAGAGGATCAGGGGCAAAATACCTGTATTTTTTCCACGGAGTTCGCTTTGAAGATGATGGGTGACATCCAGCAGTATTTCATCGACTACGGCATTCGCAATTACTATTCCGTCAGCATCAGCGGTTATCATATCGCCGAAGCCGGGGCCAATCCGATCACCCAGCTGGCCTTCACCCTGGCCAACGCTTTTACCTATGTGGAATATTACCTCAGCCGCGGGATGAAGATCGATGATTTTGCACCCAACCTCTCGTTCTTTTTCAGCAACGGAATGGATGCTGAGTATTCGGTGATCGGCCGTGTGGCCCGGCGCATTTGGGCCATCGTCATGAAGCACCTCTACGGGGCGGGTGAGCGGAGTCAAAAGTTAAAGTATCATATTCAAACATCGGGCCGCTCCCTGCACGCGCAGGAAATCGACTTTAACGATATCCGCACGACGCTGCAAGCCCTGATGGCTATTTATGATCAGTGCAATTCGCTCCATACCAATGCCTATGATGAGGCGATTACCACCCCGACGGAGGAATCCGTGCGCCGCGCCATGGCGATTCAACTGATTATCACCAAAGAGCTGGGGCTGGCCAAGAATGAAAACCCCCTCCAGGGTTCCTTTATAATCGATGAGTTGACCGATCTGGTTGAAGAAGCCGTTCTCAAAGAATTTGAGCGCATCAGTGACCGCGGCGGAGTGCTCGGGGCGATGGAGACGCAGTATCAACGCAGCAAGATCCAGGAAGAGTCTCTCTATTATGAGACGAAGAAGCATTCGGGGGAATTGCCGATTATCGGGGTCAATACGTTTGAAAACCCCAATCCGCCGGAGGATTATGAGCTTGAACTTTCCCGGGCGACACCGGAGGAAAAAGAAAGGCAAATCGCCAACCTGCGTGCTTTTCAGGAGAAAAATCGCGAAGCGGCTGAAAAAGCGCTGGCCAGATTGAAACAAGTGGCAAGAGAGAATGGGAATCTGTTTGCTGAATTGATGGAAACGGTGAAAGTGGCCAGCCTCGGGCAGATTACCCATGCTTTGTACGAGGTGGGCGGACAATATCGCCGGAATATGTGAACCGGGCCATCAATGGTTCCCTGAGGCTGTCGGGTAAATTTGCGGAACTGAAGGGAAGGGGCTTGGTGCTTTTTTGCCGCGGCTTTTCGATGAAGGAGCGGGGAAGCATCAAGACCCGACGGAATCCTGTTTCAGGACTTTGTAAACATGCTGAGGGCCTTATACAGAGGCCCTTTTTTTGCTGTCAAAACAAAGACAGGATTCAGGTTAACAGGTGTGTTGGCGGAAGATATGAAGGCATAAACAGGGGGAATCACGAATTTGTAGAAGAAAGGGGGCGCTGAATAGCGATAATCCCTTCTTTTGGTTGACTTCCCCCGGTTTTTGGATAAAATAGTTGTACGAGAAAAATAGGGATTCTACGGGACGACCTATATTTGGGAAGGATGTGTCCAGCTTGAGTGACAACCTCGCTTTGGAGAAGATCAGAGAAACCGCCATGGTAGATTTGGCCTACAACCTGTTGAAGGAAAAAGGCGACGCGATGATCTACCGGGAGATCATGGATGAAATCGCCAAGATCAAAGGATTTACCGAAGAAGATATCACAAGATACATTGCGCAGCTCTATACGGAAATCAACATTGACGGCCGTTTTGTCTGTGTGGGACGGAATTTGTGGGGGCTTCGTGAATGGTATCCGATCGAGCAGGCTACGGATTCGGCTGTAGCCGGGAACATCAAAGAGGATGATCTGGACGACGAATTGGACAGTGATCTTTATGAAGATGAGGACGAGGATTACGATCTCGATGCCATGGACGAAGATGATCTCGATCTCCCCTTGGACGACGATGAAGACAATCCGTTCGGGGAATTGGATGATGAGACGGAAAACGGAGACGATGACGAAGAGCTTTAAGCCTTGACAAGAAAACGTGCCTACGATAAATTATTTTTTGGGCTCATTATGAACGGATTCAAAAGAGCGCCCCTAAATCGGGGGCGCTCTTTTCTATTTTTTGATAACTGGGGCATCCTATTTTTGGAGGGAAGATCATTATGGCGAAATATATTTTTGTAACCGGAGGTGTGGTTTCCTCACTGGGCAAGGGAATCACGGCTTCCTCATTGGGACGATTACTCAAGAATCGCGGCCTGAAAGTAACCATTCAAAAATTTGACCCGTACATTAACGTCGATCCCGGTACGATGAGTCCTTATCAGCATGGCGAAGTGTTCGTGACGGATGACGGGGCCGAGACCGATTTGGACCTGGGCCATTATGAACGCTTTATCGATATTAACCTCAGCAAAAACAGCAACGTGACCACGGGAAAAATTTACTCTGCCGTGATCAATAAAGAACGGCGCGGTGATTATCTGGGCGGAACCGTGCAGGTGATTCCCCATATTACCAATGAAATCAAGGATCGCGTCTTCCGGGCGGCACGGGAAACAGGTGCCGATGTGGTGATTACGGAAATCGGGGGGACGGTCGGCGATATCGAAAGTTTGCCGTTCCTGGAGGCGATTCGCCAGATCAAAAGCGATGTCGGGCGCAAAAATGTAATGTATATTCACTGCACATTGGTTCCGATGCTGAAGGCGAGCGGTGAGTTAAAAACAAAACCGACGCAACACAGTGTCAAGGAATTGCGCAGCATCGGCATCCAGCCCAATGTGATTGTGTGCCGCACGGAACACCCGCTGTCCGAGGAATTGAAGCGGAAGATCGCCCTTTTCTGCGATATCGACCGGGAAGCGGTGATCGAGGCCCGCGATGCGGAAACGCTGTATGAAGTTCCGTTGATGATTCAGGAAGAGGGATTGGACGAAATCGTGGTCCGGCATTTGGGGCTTGAATGCGGAAAAGCGGATATGACCGATTGGATTCGCCTGGTGGAAAAAGTGAAAAACCTGACCCATACGACCCGGATCGCCATCGTCGGCAAATATGTAGCCTTGCATGATGCTTATATGAGCGTGGTGGAGGCACTGCGCCATGCCGGGTTTGAACGGGACACCGACATTGAGGTGAAATGGGTCAATTCCGAAGACGTGACCGAGCAAAATGTGGATGAGTTGCTCGGAGATGTGGATGGCATCCTCGTGCCCGGCGGCTTCGGCGACCGCGGGATTGAAGGGAAACTGGTAGCCACCCGTTACGCCCGGGAGAACAAAATTCCGTTCCTGGGGATTTGCCTCGGTATGCAGATGGCTTGTGTCGAGGGGGCACGCAACGTACTCGGATTGGAAGGGGCGCACAGCTCAGAAATTGACCCGTCCACCCCGTACCCGATTATTGACCTGCTGCCGGAACAAAAAGAAATCGAAGATAAAGGCGGCACGATGAGGCTGGGTCTGTATCCGTGCAAACTGGAGCAAAACAGCCGTGCTCATCAGGCTTACGGGAAAGATTTGGTCTATGAACGGCATCGCCACCGCTATGAGTTTAACAATGAATACCGCGAACAGATGGAGAAAGCGGGATATCGTTTTTCGGGAACCTCACCGGACGGCCGTTTGGTGGAAATCGTTGAGTATGACCACCATCCGTGGTTTGTCGCTTCCCAGTTCCATCCGGAATTCATCTCCCGCCCCAACCGGCCGCAACCTCTGTTCCGTGAGTTTGTCAAAGCAGCATTGAACAGCAAACTGAAAGAACAGGTAAATGTATAAAGTTCACAATGGACGGAGCCCGGATCGTTTTCCGGGTTCTTTTGTGCGGTCATCACTTGTCAGATAATTGTAAATAGTTTAAAATGAAAGATGAAGTGTAGGATCGGCCGCTTTCTTTTAACCAAGCTGAACGTTCGGTTCGGGAGGGATGGACGATGCAGCCGGATTGGGTGAGACAGAGGGAGCCGGAAAAAAGGGTGAAGCGGGAATCTCCCTGGAAACATGTATTTTCCTTCGTTTGGATGATCCTGTTTACGGCGATCGCCTTCTGGATTATCGGGGAGAATAAACTTAGTCTGGAACAGACTTTCTGGATCATCCTGATTTTGGCCATCCTGCAAGTGATCCTGCAACTTTTCACCTTTATGCATCTGGCGCAAAGAGGCTATGGCATCGTAATTCTCTTTTTCGCTCTCGGTCTGTTGATCGCCGTGATTTCAGCGGTGGGAATCATCTTGATGTAATAAAGAAGGCAAAAGGTGGCGATACTGGCAGCCACCTTTTTTGAATGGGTTTCATTTTTCCTTTGCTGCCAGCTCTGTTGAGGGCGGCTTTTTTTTCGTCAAGGCCAGTCCGGCGATCAGGATCACCCCGATGAATGTAAACAGGCTGAAAAAGCGGTACACGGAAAAAATGCCAAAGGCGTCCAAAATCATGCCGCCGATAAGGACGAAAAACCAGTTCCCCAAACCGGACGTCATCGCGGCGTTGAGAGAAACGGCGGTTGTTCTCACTTCGGGGGGCGCAACCGACTGGATGTAAATCAAAGAGGCAGGGAAAAAAATGCCGATCGTCAGCCCCTGCGTCAGGGTGAGAATGATCACCCAGGCCAGCGGCAAGTCAAACGAATAGAAAAACCAGCGAATCGCGCCGATGACACCGGCACAAATCGCCATCAGATGAGGGCCGTGTTTTTCAATCCATTTGCCCGAGGTATTCCAAATCGGGATTTCGCTGCCCGCCCCCAGCAAAAAACAAAAGCCGACCCCGGCCACTGTTCCCCCGATTGCCTGGTAATACAGGCCGAAGTAGGAGTTGTGGGCCAGGAGTGGTCCCATGACGCAAAAACTGGCGGTCAGGAAAATAAGAAAGCGGGGCATTCGCATCAGTTTGACCAGCCCTTTGCCCACTTCGGCCCGCCGGAATTCCCCTTCACGCGGCATGAACCAGGCGAAGATGGCGCTGATCCACAGACTGAAGGCAAAAGCGAAAAAGATGACCTTCAGGCCGAACATTTCCGCCAACGTACCGCTGACCCAGGCGGCAAAAGCGAAGCCGGCTGCACCCCACAGGCGGAATCGCCCGTAATTCAGCCCGTTTTTCGACGTGTAGTTCAGGGTCAGACTGTCGGTAAGCGGGTTGATTGCCGCCTGAAACACGGCCAGCAGGATCGCGGAGGCAAAAATGAGAAAGTATCGGTCGAAAAAGAGAAACAAAAGTCCGAGCAGACCGGTAACGATAATGGAGAGCATGAGCAACTGGCGGGGTTTGCGCGTATAATCGCTTAAAAACCCCCACAAGGGCTGGGTGAACAACATGACAATCGGGCCGATGGAGAGGATCAGCCCGGTTTGGGTTCCGGATAGTTGAATTTCCTCTTTCAGGTACACGCCGAATAAAGTGGAGAATGCACCGAGGGCGAAATAAGCCAGAAAATAAACCAGGGTTATGGATAAAAGAGTGCGTCTTTTTGTTACAGAATTCATGGGTAGTCCTCTCTTTGTCTGATTTGGCAAAAAGTGTTTTTTTATATGGATGTGGAAAAATATATAGTGCATGATCCAACCATCTGTCGGCAGGTAGGTTGCCATGGCAGGGGAGCGAGCTGTGCCGGGGAATTCGGATCCGCAGCCGGCGAAAAAGGCGGTCAACGCCATCAGACGAAAAATTCCCTTCGGTCTCCCTGCAGATCATGAAATGAACATGCCTGATATTTCATCGAGAAAGGATAAGTAGGATGCAGTTGACAACAGCCCAGCCGGAACAACTGGAAGAAATTGTGCACATGTTTGAAGATGTAAAAAAAGTGATGGCGAAGAACAACATATACCAATGGAATCAGGATTACCCCAACCGCGACATTATAAGTGAAGATCTGAGACAAGGTCACTTGTACCTGATGCAAAAAGACGGAAAAGTGGCCGCCGCCGTGACGCTTGACCGGTTTATTCCGCCGGAGTATGACGAAATATCATGGCGCGACCGGTCGGGCCAATATCTCGCTGTTCACCGTTTATGCGTCAACCCGGTTTTTCAGGGGCAGGGGATTGCCAAAAAGCTGGTTCAGGAGATTGAAAACTTTGCCCGTGAAAAGGGGTATACAAGTATTCGCCTCGATACGAAAACAACCAATCAGCGGGCGATGAACCTTTATGAATCTCAAGGTTATGAGAAAAGAGGGGAGTTTTATTTTCCCGATTTTGATCGCCCTTTTGTCGCCTATGAAAAAGTGCTTCACTGAACACAAACGAGCAGCAACCGTGGGACATCCGGTTGCTGTTTTTCTGTGAAAGTGTCGCAGGGCGGGCTGCGGGCAGCACCTCTTCGTTCCCCGCGAGTTTAACGGCCGGTTGAAATGGACGCAAGCCTCCGTTTTCATGATTCATTCTAACATGTTTTATTTTGTGACTCTAAGGATTTTTATAGGTCTTTTTAAAAAACAGTTATTCATTTTCAATTTTATCTGATTGCAAGCAAGTGGCATCTGTCTCCGCCGGGAGGCAAATGCATCAAACGGAGGGGGGATCACGCGGATGGGATTTTTGACCGAAGAGAGTTCCATTTGCGCCCGGAGATTGGGGATGAAGCGGCAAGAGTCCGGGATCAACTTCTCCCTCCGATAGGATGCAACTTCACACGCCGGAATAAATCTAACTAATATAAAGGATTTTTTGTATATAAGTGAGAAAAAGATAGTGAAGACCAAAGGAAAAAGCAACTGAAGTATTATCTCCCGGACCGTCTGCATACATAAGAGTAGAATCAGGGATTTTTTGGCATGTTCGTGCAAAAAGGGGCTATTTGCCCCCGGTTTCAATGAGATAAACCAAGTTTTTCAGTTGCTTTTTTATTTTCACCCGTGCCGACATCAGCATCATCGATGCGACCGCCCGCGACAGCAGGCTTCGGGATGTGATCATGCGTTTGTAATGCAGGCGGCAGCTTTGGGGGGTCAGGGGTTCTAGACGGAAAATCTCTTCATATGGAAGGCGGGAATCGTTGATGCGCACCCCATAGATATTGGGAGAGTAAAATTCGATCACTTCCCCTTCCAGCTCCAGCAGTTGATGATCTTGCCGGAACTGTCTTTTAAATTGGCTTCCCACGGGGTTTTCGGGGTCAAACGGTGTTAACCAAACGGTATCGATCAGTCCGCTTATCCACTTCTTTTGTTTATCGGTATCGTAAATCCAGGAAAATGCTTGATCAATCGAAACGCCTATATCCAACTGTTGAGTGAGGATCATTTTTCCCCTCCGCTTATGTAGTAGTTGAGAAAAGTGAGATTGGTTTTCATCGACTGTTTAATTATCTTATAACACATTTTCACGCGAATGTGTCGCCTGCTTGCCCGACAAAAAACGATCATGTTTTGTCGGAAAAAACCGGAGATGAGGCTTGGCGGACGGGGATGGGGCATCAACGCCATCGGGAATGTCGCTGTAGGGTGTCCCAATCCTTGCCGGCAACAAACTTTTACAGAAAAAGACCGGTGACCGGGTTGCAGGAGGTTATGAGGTGGAGCGTCTTCTGTTTATCGACTTTGAATTTACCATGCCGGAGAAGACGGAAAAAGAGAGGACTCACTTCCCGGAAATCATTGAAGCGGGTGTGGTGCTGGTGGAAGACGGAAAGATTATCCGCCAGTATCGTTCGTTTGTCAAACCGGAAATCAATCCGACCCTGACCGAGAGGTGCAAGCGATTTCTGCAGATTTGCCAGGAAGATGTGGATCAGGGAATTACCTTTCGGGAACTGATTCAAACCCTTCATTCTTTTTATCGGTTGGGTTCAACGGTTGTTGTGACGTGGGGAAACATGGATATGGTCGTCTTGCGCAAATCCTGCCGGTATTGGAATATTCCTTTTCCATTTGAAGGGCGGGAAAGAGATTTGTCGATTGAATACATGCGCTTTTACGGCGAGCGGAATCAGACCGGATTGACCAAGGCGCTTGAGCAATACGGCAAAAAGGAGAAACGAAAACACCATCGCGCTTTGGAGGACGCGCTCATGACGTTTGAGATCTTTCAGTATCTGCAGCGGGATAAACAGTACTTGTACAATAAAGCGAAAAATCGCATCGGGGATTTTGTCGATTTAACCCGCGTCAGGGCTTAAGCGGCGGGAGCCTGTCGCTGATCAGCGCTTGCCTGTCTCCCACCACCGCATCGCTTTTTGCTCCAATTCCTTGATCAAGTCGTTTTTCCCGGAAATGTAATGCTCGATGGAAGCAGGATATTGCTTTGCCAGATTGATTTTCAACTCGGCATGGCGCCTTGCTTCATCGGGATGGGCGCGCAAGTAGTCACGGAAGGCGAGATGCCGCGTGATCTCGGGATTGCCCCGGGCAAAGATGTGAACGTGATGGGTGTGTACCTGCTCGCTTCCCTTAAAAAAGTAGCGTCTGCCCGGAATTCCGTATTCCCCCATCGGCACATATCCGATTGCCTTCATGTTTCCGGTCAGTTTATCGATTTTTTCAATGTCGTTGACAACGGGGATCAGGTCGATAATCGGTTTGGCGGCCAGACCGGGGACCGCGGTGCTGCCGATGTGATGGATGCAGACTGCTTCCGGACCCAGCGCTTCTTTGATTTTTTTCGCTTCGGCGGCAAATTGCTCCGGCCAGCGAGGATTGTAGGGCGTGACGATCACTTTCCGCATGGCTTTCCCCCATTTACCTTAATTACCCAAGTTCATTATAAGTCAAATTTTCCTCTTGATTTGCAGGAAATGGGCAGATCGATAAAAAAATAATAGTCAATATTATCGTTTTCATTTGCCTTTATTCAGGTGAAAAGAAAATTGACGGTGCGGGGGAGGTTTCGCGGTTGGCTCAAAACAAAAAGGTACTGGTCGTGGATGATCAATATGGCATCCGTTTGCTGTTGAAGGAAGTTTTCTCCAAGGATGATCTTGAGTTTTTTCAGGCGGCCAACGGCAAGCAGGCACTTGAAATCATACAATCGGAAAAGCCCGATCTCATATTATTGGATATGAAGATGCCAGGGATGGATGGTCTGGAACTGCTGCGACGGATCCGGCAGTTTGGAAATAAAGCGAAAGTGATCATGATGACCGCTTACGGTGAACTGGACATGGTGGCCGAGGCCAGCCGGCTGGGGGCGGTTACCCATTTTACAAAGCCTTTTGACATTGAAGAACTGCGAATGGAAGTGATTCGGCAACTGGCATCTTAAGAATCGGCAAAGGAGTGGCGAGATGATTGAAGCGAAAATTCGACTGCGCATGAGCCAGACCGATGCGCACTACGGGGGGAATTTGGTTGACGGGGCGCGGGTCATGTCCTTGTTCGGCGATGTCGCAACCGAGATCCTGATTCGGCACGACGGGGATGAAGGTTTGTTTGTCGCTTACGACCTGGTGGAGTTTCTCGCGCCTGTTCATGCCGGCGATTTCATTGAGGCGATTGGCCGTTTGGAAAGGGTGGGAAATACCAGCCGCAAGATTGCTTTTGAGGCATATAAAGTGATTGAGGCCGGGGTTGACCCTGATCGCCCCTACCGGGCTCAGGTGTTGAAGCAGCCCCTTTTGGTCGCTCGTGCTTCGGGCACCTGTGTAGTACCAAAAGGCAGATAGGCTGACTTTTTTGTGTTCGGAGGGGAAAGAGATGTCAAAATTGATGATCACGGCAGCGTTGGTCGGAGCGGAAGTGACGCGCGACGATACTCCGTACCTGCCCATCACCCCGGAAGAGATCGGCCAGGCCGCATTGGAGGCGCGGGAAGCGGGGGCGGCAATCGCCCATATTCATGTGCGGGATGAAAACGGGGCGCCATCGCAATCCAAGGAGCTCTATCGCCGGGCGATCGAAGAGATCGAAAAGCGGACTGACATTATTATCCAGGTTTCAACCGGCGGCGCCGTGGGAATGACAGCCGAAGAGAGAATGCAACCGCTGACTTTGCGTCCGGAGATGGCCACATTGACCACGGGAACGGTTAATTTTGGGCAGGATGTGTTTATGAATACGCCGGAACAGTTGCTCGCTTTTGCCGAAGAGTTTGAACGTTACGGGGTCCGTGCTGAATTTGAAATCTTCGATGTGGGAATGATAGCTAACGCGATGCATTTGGTCAACAAGGGTTTTTTCACTGGGCATCTTCATTTTGATTTCGTCATGGGTGTGCCGGGAGCGATTCCCGCTACGGCGGAGAATTTGCTGCATCTGGTGCACCAGATGCCGGAGGGGGCAACATGGACGGTGGCAGGGATCGGCCGGCATCAGTTGCCGATGGCGACCCTCGGTATTGTCTTGGGCGGTCATGTTCGCGTTGGCTTGGAAGACAACATTTATTATAAAAAAGGGGAATTGGCAACCAATGCGCAATTGGTGAAGCGGGTGGCACGTATTGCCAAGGAACTGGGGCGTGAGATCGCATCACCGGATGAAGCAAGGCAAATTTTGCATTTAACGAAAAGTAAATTTTATTAATGATCGAGATGATTTCTACCCAATTCCAATATCTAGTGCTATAATGACAAAATGATAAAATACAGGTTTAAAAAGGAGGCTTACATATGCCACTCGTATCAATGAATGCTTTTTTGCCCCAAGCGAAAAAAGAGGGTTTTGCCGTAGGGCAATTCAATATGAATAACCTTGAGTTCGTTCAAGCGATCGCCGCTGCAGCCGCAGAAGAGCGCTCACCCTTTATCTTTGGTGCAAGTGAAGGTGCAATCCGCTATATGGGTTTGGACAATGTCGTCGCCCTTGCCAAAGTAGCCGCCAAAGAATCCGGTGTTCCCGTCGCCCTTCACCTTGACCACGGAAGCAGCTTTGATGTCGTGATGAAGTGTATCCGCGCAGGTTTCTCCTCTGTTATGTTTGATGGTTCCCATTATCCTTTTGAAGAAAATATTCGCCTGACCAAAAAAGTCGTTGAAGCAGCCCATGCTGTCGGCGTCTCTGTCGAAGCCGAACTCGGAACGATCGGCGGGGTGGAAGATGATCTCGAAGTAGCCGAAGAAGATGCTCATCTGGCTAATCCGGAAGAGGCCATCCGCTTCTGGGAAGAAACACGCGTCGATGCCCTGGCGATAGCGGTTGGAACGGCGCACGGGATGTACAAAGGGGAACCGAAAATCCGCTATGACATCATTGAAAAAGTGGCGAGCAGCATTGAGGCGCCGATCGTGCTTCACGGCGGTTCCGGCGTTCCGGACGAATCGATTAAAAAGGCGATTGCCGCCGGCGTAGGCAAGATCAATGTAAACACCGAGAACCAAGTGGCGATGGTGAAAGTCGTCCGTGAACTGTTGGATCAAAATCCGAATATGATTGATCCGCGCAAATATCTGGGTCCTGCCCGTGAAGCGATGAAAGAAGTTGTCAAAGGCAAAATGCGCCTGTTTGGCAGCTCGGGCAGGGCATAAGCTTTTAATTTGGTCGCGGAACGATTTACTGGACCATCCGGGCCTGTGATCGACTTATCAGAGTTTGGAGGAATGGATGATGAAATTTTTCTTGGATACCGCGATTGTTGACGAGATCCGCGAAGTGAATGAATGGGGCCTTTTGGCGGGCGTGACCACGAACCCAAGTTTGGTTGCCAAATCAGGGCGCGTCTTTGAAGAAGTCCTCAAGGAAATTCTCGGCATTGTTGACGGCCCGGTAAGCGCCGAGGTGATCAGCCGCGACGCGCGAGGCATGATTGAAGAGGGAGAACGCTTGGCTCAGTTGTCGGAAAATGTGACGATTAAAATTCCGATGACGACCGAAGGGTTAAAAGCGGTTCACCACTTTGCCAAAAAAGGAATCAAAACCAATGTAACCTTGATCTTTTCCGCGAACCAGGCGCTAATGGCTGCCAGGGCCGGGGCTACTTTTGTCAGCCCGTTTGTCGGACGCCTGGATGATATCGGACAGGACGGGTTGGAACTGATTCAGGACGTTGCAGAGATCTTTGGAATCCATGGCATTGACACGGAGATCATTGCCGCCAGCATCCGCCACCCGATGCATGTGACACAAGCCGCCCTGAGCGGAGCACACATTGCAACCGTCCCGTTTAAAGTGATCGAGCAAATCGTGCATCATCCGTTGACCGACCAAGGAATTGAAAAATTTGAAGCCGATTGGAAAAAAGCGACGAAAGCGTAACTTTTTTTAACTGGCGGCAGGCGATCAATCCTGTCGCCAGTTTTCCCCTTCCTTTTTTTCCAACATGGCCTTTTATTTTTATACGGGATCCTTCTGATGAAAAGGATTTCCGGCGTCAGAGGCGAAATAACCTTGACGGGGGATGTTTTCGCCCGACCGAATCCTCTCGCTTTTCCCCACACCCGTAATTACTGCCGCCACTTGCCAAATTGTCCCGGCCGATCCGCTTTCATCATGCCACTTTTCCCTGTGCCGTTCCCGCACCGGTTAAATAGGATGTAACATAATCATAAATATGTTACTCTATTTTTGGTAATGTGATACCATGAAGCGAAAGTATAAAAGGCTACGGGAGGTAGGTTAAAGTGGAAAGAAGCTTGACGATGGAAATCGTTCGCGTGACAGAAGCGGCGGCGATTGCTTCGGCTCGCTGGATGGGATTTGGCAAAAAAGACGAGGCGGACAGTGCCGCAACGGAAGCGATGCGTACCGTTTTTGACACAATTCCGATGCGTGGAACCGTGGTGATCGGAGAAGGCGAAATGGATGAGGCGCCGATGCTTTATATCGGGGAACGGTTGGGGCTGGGTTATTTGCCGGAGGTGGACGTGGCCGTTGATCCGCTTGAAGGAACCAATATCGTGGCCAAAGGTTTGTGGAACGCGATTTCTGTGGTTGCCGTAGCCAATCGCGGCTGTCTGCTTCATGCTCCCGATATGTACATGGATAAAATCGCGGTTGGACCCAAAGCGGTGGGCAAGGTGGACATTGACGCCCCGGTGGAGGATAATTTGAAGGCGGTTGCTAAAGCGTCAGGAAAAGATATCGAGGATCTGGTCGCGGTTGTGCTGGATCGTCCCCGCCATGCAAAATTGATTGAGGAGATTCGCAAAGCAGGGGCAAGGATAAAACTGATTCCTGACGGGGATGTGGCTGCAGCGATCCATACGGCTTTCCCCGACACGGGCGTTGATATTTTGTTTGGTTCCGGCGGTGCACCGGAAGGAGTTTTGGCCGCGGTGGCGCTGAAATGCCTGGGAGGAGAAATCCAGGGACGCCTGCTTCCGGAAGATGAGGAGCAGTTCAACCGGTGCGTCAGCATGGGATTGAAAGATCCGAATAAAGTATTGCGCATGGAGGATCTTGTCAAGGGAGATGACGCGATTTTTGCGGCCACGGGAGTGACCGACGGGGAACTCTTGAAAGGGGTTCGCTATCAGGGGAATCTGGCAAAAACCCATTCTGTCGTCATGCGGGCCAAAACGGGAACGGTTCGGTTTATGGAAGGAACACACCGTCTTGAGAAAAAACCGAATCTTATTCTATAATTGAGCCCTCCCCCTGTTTTGGGAGGGGACTATTTTACAAGAATCGAGTGGTGATGCAATCCATGGAGGAGCTCACGCTGAGCGAGCTGGAAAACCGCCGGTTGGTTGATTTGTACAAACTGGCGAAAGAATATCAGATTCCTTATTACTCGCAGATGAAAAAGAAAGAACTGATTTTTGCCATTTTAAAAGCAAAAGCCGAACGCGACGGCCTGATGTTTATGGAAGGCGTTCTCGATGTTCTGCCGGAAGGCTACGGTTTTTTGCGCCCGATTAACTTTCTCCCTTCCTCAGAGGATATCTACATCTCTGCCTCGCAGATTCGCCGTTTCGATTTGCGGACCGGTGACCTGGTCTCCGGTAAAGTAAGGCCGCCCAAAGAAAATGAGCGCTACTTCGGATTGCTCCACGTGGAAGCTGTAAATGGGGAAGATCCCAACGTAGCGGCGGAACGGCTTCATTTTGCAGCACTCACACCGCTTTATCCGCAAGAGCGCCTCATCTTGGAAACGACTCCGGAACGGATTTCCACCCGGATGATGGATTTGATCGCCCCGGTCGGATTGGGACAGCGCGGCTTGATTGTAGCCCAGCCAAAAGCGGGGAAAACGATGCTTTTAAAGGAAATTGCCAACAGCATCACGGAGAATTATCCCCAAATCGAACTGTTTGTGCTTCTGATCGATGAACGTCCCGAAGAAGTGACCGACATGCAGCGGTCAGTCGATGCGGAAGTGGTCAGTTCCACTTTTGATGAATTGCCGGAAAATCACATTAAGGTGGCGGAACTGGTGCTGGAACGGGCGCAAAGGCTGGTGGAGCACAAAAAAGATGTCGTGATCCTGCTCGACAGTATCACCCGTTTGGCTCGTGCTTACAACCTGGTCATCCCTCCGAGCGGACGCACCTTATCCGGCGGGATTGATCCGGCGGCTCTTCACCGTCCAAAACGCTTTTTCGGTGCTGCCCGCAATGTGGAAGAAGGCGGAAGCTTGACCATTTTGGCCACGGCTTTGGTGGATACGGGATCGCGCATGGACGATGTGATCTACGAGGAGTTTAAAGGAACGGGAAATCTGGAATTGCATCTTGACCGGAAACTGGCCGAACGCAGAGTTTTTCCGGCGATCGACATTCGCCGTTCCGGTACCCGCCGCGAAGAGCTTCTGCTTAGCAAAGGCGAATTGGAAAAGCTTTGGCAACTGCGCAAATCGATCAACGATTCTCCTGAATATGCGGAAGCGCTGATCAAAAAACTCAAAAAAACAAAAACGAATGAAGAGTTTCTCGCTTCGCTGGAACCGAAATCTCTCCGACCGACCACATCTGTTTCCTGAACTGTCATATCACTCAATTTTCCCGCATAAGGATGATACCGGGTTGATTACCCAAATTTCATCTTTATGAGGTGCTGACATGTCTTCCAAACGTGCCTTGTTGGCTTCTTCCCTCGCCATCTCCACAACCGCTTCCTGGGTGGTGGGAAACGATCAGCATCCGGCTTTTGCTGAGGATCACTTGGCTGGAATGGATGCGGACCCCGACCAGGAACATATTGCGCAAGAAGCAGTCATTCAGTATTTAAACCCGATTTCGCAAGTAGCGGAGGGGAACCTGGCCGCCACAGTGGAGACAAAACCACTCACATACCAAGTGAAAAATGGGGATACCTTGTCCTCGATCGGCCGTTTTTTCGGAATGCCCTATGAGGATCTGGCCCGATTTAACCGCTTGGAAAATCCCGACTTTCTGGAAGAGGGGCAACAGCTGAATATTCCGCTGGTTCGCAAATGGGTGCGTCTGAAGTTTGGCGATACGGCAGAGCGGTTGGCCCGGGAGTACAAAACGACGAAAGAGCTGCTTCTCCATCTCAATCCCGATTTGGATAAAGCGACGTATGCAGGTCAATTGGTGGCTGTGCCGCAAAAGGTGGAGATTCCCAAACAATCGTCTCCGGTCCCTGTGGAGAAAGAGAACCGTAAAAACCAAATGAAACTGGTGAAAGGCTCGGTTGTTCACTTTCAGGGGTCTTATGTGTTCCGGTGGCCGATCACCGGGCAAATCACCAGCAATTTTGGCTGGCGCCATGGCCGGATGCACAAAGGGATAGATATTTGGAATGCGGCCAAGTCACAGACGGAAATCCATGCAGCGCTCGGAGGAACCGTCGTTCGCGCAGGTTACGCCGGTACTTACGGAAATCTGGTTGTCATCGATCACGGAGGTGGTTGGGTCACCTACTATGCGCATTTAAGCCGTATTATGGTGAGCAAGGGGGAAAAGGTCTCCACCGGGCAACAACTCGGATACATGGGGCAGACCGGAAGAGCGACGGGTTATCATCTTCATTTTGAAGTTCGCAAAAATGGCAAGGCTATCAATCCACTCCTTGTTTTGAAATAATCGATTGATTATTCCATATTGATTATCCCGAAAAATTATTAACCGATTCTGATCCGGATCCCGGCAGGCAGACGCCCGTCGCCTCCCGGCTGGGATGGCTGGGATGTCCGCTTTTGCCGTGGATCAGGCGTATTTTCCTGTTTAGCCGGACAAGGTGGCGGCTTTTGCCATGGGCGGCCACCTTGCGATGCTCTGTTAAACATGCTATAATACTCCAGTGATTCGAATAGATCGATTTTGTTTTTTACAGGCCAGGAAAAGAGGTGAGAATCATGAAAGCAGGAATTCATCCGGCATACAAATTGGTTACTGTCACCTGTGCGTGTGGAAATACATTTGAAACCGGATCGACCGTGGAAAACTTGCGCGTGGACATCTGTTCCGAATGCCATCCGTTCTACACCGGCAAACAAAAAACAGTGAATGCGGGCGGTCGTGTCGATCGTTTCAAAAAGAAATACAACCTCAAATAAGCAGTTTGACACTGAAGAGTCTCCAGGCAAGCGACCGTATTGGCCTTGCCTTTTATTTTTATCGTGAATTGTTATCTTTTGGCGCTAAATGTAAAAAGTACTCATACTTTCTTCTTTGCTCTGTGATAAAATAGTTACGGTTTGGATTGTCGGGATCGCATCCAGTTTCTGAAACGCTGGGTGCTTTTTTTACGGGTAAAACTGCATAGGGAGGAACATCAATGACAGACAGAATTATTGGCAGGGAGCGGGAAGGCTGGATTGAAGTGATTTGCGGGGGAATGTTTTCCGGGAAGAGCGAAGAGCTGATTCGCCGCATCCGCCGTGCCAAAATCGCCCGGTTAAACGTACAGGCGTTTAAGCCGGCCATTGATGACCGTTACCATAGCGACGCGATTGCTTCTCACAATGGTCTGATCGCCGATGCGCGGCCGGTGTCCAAAGCGGAAGAGATTCTCTCATGCCTTGCGGAGAATACCGATGTCGTCGCGATTGACGAAGTGCAGTTCTTTGATGATGCCATTGTGGAAATCTGCCAACAATTGGCTGATCGCGGAATCAGGGTGATTCTGGCCGGACTGGACCAGGATTTTCGCGGAAAGCCGTTTGGACCGACGCCTGTGTTGCTTGCCGTTGCCGAATATGTGACCAAATTGCAGGCGATTTGCGTAAAATGCGGAGCTCCTGCCAGCCGTACACAACGTTTGATCGACGGCCTTCCGGCTGCAGATGACGAGCCGGTCATCCAGGTGGGGGCGCTGGAGCAATATGAGGCGCGATGCCGCCATTGCCATGAGTTGATTTCCCATCAATAAACGGAGTGGACCGCCTTACATAAAAAATCTCAACCGGGCCTGAAGAAAGCCAGTGCGGTTGAGATTTTTTTCTGTGGAAGTGCAGCAGGCCCGGGCAGCCGGGCGCATCCTTGCCCCCTGCGTTTCCAATCGTCACTGAGGGGGGAAGCTTTTTCTTCTGAATTCACTTTAAGCTGAGGATGCCCAGGCTGATATTGTACGTGGCATGAATGATCATGCAGACGGTTGTATTGTAGCGGTAACGCACCAGGCTCAGGACGAGAGCCAATAGGAAAACAACCAGAGTTGCCGCGCTGATGCCGTAATTGGCATGAACCAGTGCGAATAGGATGCTGGTATAAACGAGGCCGAACCGCGGCAAGAGGGCGCCGCGGAAGATGATCTCTTCCCCCAAGGCGGCTGCCAGTCCGAGTGTCAGAATCCCGGGAATGGACGTAAACAGCGGTCCGAGCAACTTATTGGTCAAATCCTCCACGTGGGGATCACCCATCCATCCCTGTGTATAAGCGAGGTTTTCCACCAGATTGGAGATTACCATCATCACCAGCCCGATCGCCAGTCCAATCAACAATTCCCGGGTCGTGATCTTTTTCAGGCCAAGCCGGTCCAGCGTTTGGCTGAGCGTGCGCCGGCTGAGCCAGCCCACCCCGATCAATCCCAGAAAGGCGAGCAGGATATCCTGAGACCAGAGCATGGCGAGAACACCGGAAGACGACTGCGGCTGGCTGGTCTTGCTGAGTGTGTCCAGCCCGACTCCCAATGTGACGATCATTTGCATGAATACGAGCATGCTCATGGACAGGGAAAAGGAATGGATGCGATTATCGGCATCGATTGGAAGGAGCCGGGAGACCCAGCGGCGCATTACAGGGATAAAAATCAATAAGCCGAGGAGGGACGGCAGCCAAAGGCCCAGTCCGATCAGTTGCATTTTCCGGATCAGGTCGCCAGACGGGACTTGGCCCAGCAGTTCTAAATAGGAGTCCCCGCGCAAATGGATCATCAAACCGATCAAAAAGCTGGCAGCATAGCCAAATCCGATGAGGAGATAGCCGATCAGCGCGATTTCCCAGCCTGATTTCGGCTGGAGCGGGGTTCGTTTCTTCTCTGAGAGATTGATCACATAAAACAGAGCGATAATGGGGCCGAAAGTATAAAGGTTGTTCAGCACATTATTGATTACCTCAGTCATATGATGGCTCCTTATGCTGGGAAATGTCGAGTTTTTCTTCCATCATAACATTATTATAAGGAGAATACCTCCCTTTCTTCCAAAGAACTTCAATCTTGTGGTAAAATCAAATGACGTGAGCAAAACGTTCGGAGGAAAGGACTTTCCCTTCAAATAAATTGTCAGCCGAAGCCGGAAGAAGAACTCCGGCAGCGAAAAATGGGAGTGAGCAAAAGTGTTAGATCGTTTGGAGGCGATTCACAAACGGTATGAAGAGCTGAGTCAGTTGCTCTGCGATCCCGAAGTGATCGGCGATGCCAAAAAGCTGCGGGAATATTCCAAGGAGCAGGCCGGATTGGAAGAGCAAAATCAGGCTTATCTGGAGTATAAGCAAGTGGTGGAACAACTGGAAGACGCCAAAACGATGCTGGAAGAAAAACTGGACGATGAAATGCGCGACCTGGTAAAAATGGAGATTGAGGAGCTTTCCGAGCGCAAGGAAGCATTGGAAGAGCGCATTCGCATCCTTCTTTTGCCCAAAGACCCCAATGATGAAAAGAACGTCATTGTGGAGATTCGCGGCGCGGCCGGAGGGGATGAGGCGGCTTTGTTCGCGGCCGATTTGTACCGCATGTATACGCGTTATGCCGAGCGGCAGGGCTGGAAAGTGGAAGTGCTGGAAGCCAGTTCAACCGGCCTTGGCGGGTTCAAGGAAGTGGTTTTCTCCATTCAGGGGCGCGGTGCATACAGCCGGCTGAAGTATGAAAGCGGGGCCCATCGCGTGCAGAGGGTGCCGGAAACCGAGTCGGGTGGAAGGATTCATACCTCGACGGCGACCGTAGCTGTCCTGCCGGAAGCGGAGGAAGTGGAAGTGGAGATCAATGAAAAAGATCTCCGCATCGACACTTTTTGCTCCAGCGGACCGGGCGGACAGAGTGTGAACACGACAAAATCCGCCGTTCGGGTTACGCATATTCCGACCGGAATCGTGGTATCCTGTCAAGATGAAAAATCGCAAAACAGCAACAAAGAGAAAGCGTTGCGGGTGTTGCGTGCACGCTTGTTTGACCTCAAGCAAAAAGAGGAGATGGAAAAGCTGGCGAGCGCACGCAAATCTGCGGTGGGTACCGGTGACCGCAGTGAGCGGATTCGTACGTATAACTTCCCGCAAAGCCGGGTGACCGATCACCGCATCGGTCTGACGCTTCATAAGCTGGATCTGGTTCTGGATGGGGATCTGCAAGAAATTATCGATGCATTGATTCTTCACGAACAGACAGCACTCCTGGAAAAGGCGGGAGTCGATTAAACATCCGGCCTTGTGAAGGGAAAGGGGCAAAAAACTGATGGGCATGAATGTTCGGGAAGCCTTCCAGCGGGCTTCCTCTTTTTTGCGGGGAGCGGGGGTTGAGTCCCCGGAGTTTGAAGCGGAACTCCTTTTGCGGCGTTTTCTTGGGGTGGATCGTGCCCGTTTCTTTCTGCTTTTCCGCGACCCGTGGCAAGAGGAGTGGACCGCTCCGTTCCAAAATTGGCTGAACCGGCGGGCTGCCGGAGAGCCGCTGCAATATATCATCGGGGATCAAGAGTTTTACGGGCGGCTGTTTCAGGTAAATCCCTCGGTTTTAATCCCCAGGCCCGAGACGGAAGGATTGGTGGAAACCGTACTGGAAGAGGCGGAGCGTTTCTTGGGGAAGCGGGCTCTGCATGTCGTCGATGTGGGAACGGGGAGCGGGGCGATCGCCATCACCCTGGCCTTGGAAAAGCCGGAATGGCAGGTGACAGCCATTGATCTTTCATCGGAGGCGTTGGCCACTGCCAAAGACAATGCGCACCGCCATGGGGTTAAGGAGAAAATCACGTGGATTCACGGCAGTTACTTGACTCCCCTGCTTCCTGATCTGCCGACGATTGACGTTCTCGTTTCCAATCCGCCGTACATTCCTTCCGCCGTGATCCCCGCTTTGGAAAAACAGGTGCAGGCGTTTGAGCCGCGCCTTGCCCTGGATGGCGGTGAGGATGGATTGGAGCCTTACCGCGTTCTTACGGAGCAATTTGGAAAGTGGAGCGGCAAGCGGTTGGTTTGTTTTGAGATCGGCGCGGATCAGGGCGGCGAAGTGGCCGGATTGGTGAAAAAGATTTCCGGAGCCGAGCGGGTGGAAATAAGACAAGACTTGGCCGGCCGGGATCGGGTGGTAATCGGATTCATCAGCGGCTAAGTGAATTTTTTGAAAAAATGAGATTAAATTGTGCCCTCCTTGTCCATACTTTGGATAGGAACAAGGAGGGCATGAACGATGCGAAAATGGACTCATATTTTCATGTTATTTTCAGCGGTTTTTGCCTGGGTTTTTGCCTATGTGGCTGAAGGGTCCGGCCAGTTGGAATGGAACAGCCGGCCGGAAGCGGGAGCCGTTTCGCCTTCGGCTCCGGAAATCCCAAAACAAGCGATTCGCCTGCGGATTTTGGCCAACAGCGACAGCGTCGGTGACCAATGGTTAAAACGCCGGGTGCGCGATGCGATTGTGCGGGAGATCGGGACGTGGGCGCTGAAACCGAAAAACATCGAAGAAGCGCGCCGGGCGATTCGTGAGCGTTTGCCGCTCTTGCGCCGGATTGCCGAACAGACGGTGCATCATTACGGTTATTCCTATCCGGTAAAAGTCGACTTTGGCCAGGTTCCCTTCCCGACGAAATTGTACGGAAACAAAATTTATCCGGCCGGAAATTATGAAGCATTGCGGATTACCATCGGAAAAGGGCTGGGGAGCAACTGGTGGTGCGTCCTGTTTCCGCCGCTCTGTTTTATCGACATGTCCAACGGGGATGCGATCGACGGCAAGGAAACCACACAAACGCTGTCTGCCTCTGCCGCACAGGATGTTTATGTGGAAATGAACGGGCAGGCGCGGGAAAAGTCATCGGCTGAAGGAAAATTGCAGGTTCGTTTTTTGCTGCTGGATCAGCTGGCCAAATGGTGGCATTGGTGAGCGGGGGATGAACAGCCGGCGGTTCTAGAAATCCGCTTCCTGTCATACCGCTATAGTAGGACAAGCGGAACAGGAGGAAACGGATATGTTTGTGATTCGCCGGGCGGGAGAACACGATCTTTTTCGCATTCGCCGGTTGATTAAAGATGCGGGGTTGAATGATAAGGGGATTGAAAGTAATCTGCTCCATTTTTTTGTCGTGGAAACGGCAAGTGATCAGGGAGAGTCCCCGCAGATGGTGGGCGTTGTCGGCATGGAAGTGCATGGTTCGATCGGGTTGCTTCGGTCGTTTGTGCTGGAGAGGGCTTCCTGGATTGGCAAAGTGGGGATCAAGATGATGGAGATTTTGCTCGCTTACGCGAAAAAGCTGGGATTGACGCACGTTTATCTGCTGGCCGGGGCTTCCACTTCTTTTTTCTCCGAACTCGGCTTTGTCGAAGTCGCGTTTGCCGACCTGCCCGAGGTGCTGAAGGAATCCGAACATTTTGAGCGCTCGCTTTATAAAGGGACGCCGATGGTTTATACCCGGTTTTCCGGGGATCAGTCGTAAACCGGCTCCGGCTCGGCGACCGGATTGTGGTATGATAGTTGAACAACAGAACGGGGCAAAGGGTAAAGGGGAATCAAAAGTGAATCACAAAGAAACAGAATGGGCCCGTGTGGATGGATCATTAACAGTTGAAGCGCTAAGGCAAACAAGGGAAATCCGGGAAGGAGCAAGGATCCTTCGCGAGGGAGGGCTTGTCGCGTTTCCGACGGAGACGGTGTATGGATTGGGAGCAGCAGCCACGCTCAAATCGGCCGTAAACGGCATTTTTTCGGCCAAAGGGCGCCCTTCTGACAACCCCTTGATCGTTCATGTCGGGGAGAAGAACCAGGTCAGCCTTGTGGCCAAAGAGGTATCGCCGTTGGCTCAGTCCCTGATTGACCGTTTTTGGCCGGGGCCGCTGACCATCGTCGTGCCTCACCGGGGAAATCTGGCTGAAAATGTGACGGCGGGCTTAAGTACCGTCGGCATTCGCATGCCTGATCATCCGACGGCGCTCGCCCTGTTGCAGGAGACAGGGCTGCCGGTCGCGGCTCCCAGCGCCAACCGTTCGGGACGTCCGAGCCCGACTGAGGCCCGGCATGTGTTTGAAGATCTGGCAGGGAGAATCGATCTGATTCTGGACGGCGGCCCGACCGGGGTCGGAGTGGAATCGACCGTCGTCGACGTTAGCACGGAAGTCCCGGTCTTGTTGCGACCTGGCGGGATTACCCTGGAACAGCTGACAGAGGCGGTTGGCCGGGTCGAGGTGGATCCCGGACTCCGTTCCAAAGACGAAGTGCCGCGCGCTCCGGGGATGAAGTACCGCCATTATGCACCAAGGGGGCAAATGTGGCTGATCCGCGGGGAGCTTTTGCCGATGCACGGAAAAATGAGGAAGTTGGCGCAGGAATATCAATCACAAGGCAAAAGGGTCGGGATTTTGACGACGGAGGAATATCGCCGCGATTTTTCTGCCGATGTTGTGATTGCCTGCGGCCGGCGGGAAAACCCGGCCAGTGTCGCGCGGAATCTGTATCATGCCTTGCGGGAATTTGATGATCGCGGAGTCGAAGTGATTTTGGCCGAGGCTTTCCCGGAGCATGGGCTTTATCATTCCGTCATGAACCGCCTTCTGAAAGCAGCCGGCGGAAATGTGCTCGATGTGGGAAGCGCGGTTAAACCGGATTCCGGACGGATTTGACCAGTGAGGGATCTTGCGGTTGCTTTCGGTCCGGTGTTCATATCTTTGTGTGCGGGATCACGAACCAAGTGCTCTTTGGGGCATTTGGTTCTTTTTTGTGTCTGCCCGGCATACGATGTGACAAGCAGGACCTCGGGACAGGGGAGGAAAAGGAATGGATCTTTCGATGGCGCAATGGGGGCAGATCTTGACATTAACCATGATTGCGGTTGCTCTGGGGATGGACGCTTTTTCACTCGGGGTCGGTCTCGGCATGAGGCGTTTATCATTCTGGCAGATGACGTCACTAAGCCTGTCCATTGGTCTTTTCCATGTAATAATGCCCCTGTTGGGCATGATGATGGGACAATTTCTGGGAACCGTGATGAAGGGCATCGCCGTGGTTGTAGGAGGCGGAATGCTTTGTTTTTTGGGACTGAACATGCTGATGAATGTGATTCGCCGGGAAAAAGAAACCCGGATTTATATTCAGTCCTTGATCAACATATTTTTGTTGTCGCTCAGTGTCAGTGTTGATTCGCTGTCGGCCGGACTCAGTCTCGGCTTGTTTCATTCCGATCTGCTGCTGACCTGTTTGATGTTTGGCTCTGCCGGGTTTGCGATGTCCGGCGGCGGGCTGATGCTCGGACGGTTTATCGGGAACTGGGTGGGAGGATACGGTGAATTATTTGGAGGAATCATTTTAATTATCCTGGGCAGTAAATTTATATTTTAAATTTTCGTGCATCGTCGCAGGCATGGTTTTTGTTGCCCCTGATCCTCCCTTTCAGTAAAGTAGAAAATAGGAGACAAATTCCAGTCATCGCAAAAAAAGGACCGGCAAATTCGGCCTTTTCTCAAGCGGATTATTCTTGAATTGGACAAAGATACGTATAGCATCCATCTGTTCAACTGATACTGAAGAACAGATGAAATGGGGTGAACGGAATGAAGAAGATCCTTTTCGTTTGCACGGGGAACACCTGCCGGAGCCCGATGGCCGAAGCGCTTTTGAAAAAAATTGCGCAAGAGGCCGGGATCGAAGTGGAGGTCAAATCGGCCGGCGTTTCGGCGATGGAAGGTTCGCTGGCAGCCGAACAGGCATCTCAGGTTCTGATGGAGCGGGGAATTGAACATTCCCATCGGTCGCAGATGCTGAGCCCGGAATTGGTGCGCTGGGCAGATCTCATCCTGACGATGACCGCCCGGCACAAATTTGATATTCAATATAATTATCCGGAGAGTGTCGATAAGATTTATACCTTGAAAGAATATGCGAATCAAAATACGAAGGTCATGGAATTGTATCAGCAATTGGATCGTATCTATGTGGAAATGGAAAACAAACGAGTTGAGATCCGTGCCCGCTATTCCCTGACACCGGACAAGCCTTGGCCCAAAGAAGCGGAAGAGGCCTGGCGAAAAGAGATTGTACCGCTGCGAAAGCGGGAACAGGAGCTGCTGATTCTCCTGGAGCAAAAGAGGGACAACGTCGATGTGAGCGACCCGTTTGGCGGTTCCGTCGATGTTTATCGTCAGTGTGCCGACGAATTGGAACGAGAAATTCGTAAAATCGTTGCCAAGTGGAATCGCTCTTCCGATGCCCGCTGATGTGTGGTTAACTAATAGAGGGAAGCCTGAGGAGATTTGGAAGGGGAGTCGGGCACCCCGGCCGGCAACAGGAACGCGGCAGGGCCTGACGCCCGCACTGCGACTCAGTCACAGAAAAAGGGAGGAGAGAAACAGATGCGCATTATACTCGGTTCCGATCATGGCGGGCTGCGCCTGAAAAAAGAGGTCAAAGAGCTGTTGACCGAACTGGACATCGCTTATGAAGATGTGGGATGTGATTGTGAAGAATCCGTCGATTACCCCGATTATGCCTACCCGGTTGCCAAAAAAGTGGCTGAAGGGGAATTTGATCTCGGCATTTTGATCTGTGGCACGGGAATCGGGATGTCAATTGCCGCAAACAAGGTTAAGGGAATCCGCTGTGCTGTTGTTACCGATGAATTTTCGGCAAGAATGGCGCGGGAACACAATAATGCCAATATCCTGGCACTCGGAGAACGCGTGGTTGGCCCTGATCTGGCCAAATCGATCGTGCGCGCCTGGCTTGGTGCAGAGTTCCAGGGAAACCGCCATGCCCGGCGCCTGGAAAAAATCAGCCAACTGGAAGGAAGTCTTTCTTGATGGAATTCGCTTCACTGAAAAACGAGGTAAAGGAGATTTTGCACGACTTGCTGGAAGCCATGCCCCTGACTGAACGGCATCTGGTGGTGTTCGGTGTGAGCACGAGTGAAGTGGCAGGCAAGCGGATCGGTACGGAAGGAAGCACGGAAATCGCTGCCCGGATCTTTGCCGGCATTCGCGAAGTTCAGGCGGAATCCGGTTTTCAGCTCGCCTTCCAATGCTGTGAGCATCTGAATCGTGCCCTGGTGGTGGAGCAGGAGACCGCAGAGCGATTTTCGCTGCCCGAAGTGACGGTCATCCCTGTTCCCCATGCCGGGGGAGCGATGGCATCCTACGCCTTTCGCCATTTGGAGCATCCTGTTTTGGTGGAAAAAATTCAGGCGGATGCCGGTGTCGATATCGGGGATACGCTGATCGGAATGCACCTGAAACCGGTTGCGGTTCCCGTTCGTCCCCGCTTGAAAAAGGTGGGGCAGGCACACGTCACCATGGCGAAAACCAGGCCCAAACTGATCGGCGGGGCCAGGGCTGTCTATTTGTTGGAAGCTGAAGAGGAAGGTTCCGCAAAGTAACCCGGGTTTGTTAGAATAGAGGAAATGGTCTCAATGGGGGGAGCAGTCGATGGAACATTTACGTAAAAGAGATCCGCAAGTGGCTGAGGCAATCAGACAGGAGCTGGGGCGTCAACGGAATAAAATCGAATTGATCGCTTCAGAAAATTTCGTGTCCGAAGCGGTCATGGAAGCGATGGGAACCGTGATGACCAACAAGTATGCGGAAGGTTATCCGGGTAAACGCTATTACGGCGGATGCGAGTATGTGGATGTGGTGGAAGAGCTGGCACGCCAGCGGGCTAAGGAACTTTTTGGTGCCGAGCATGCCAATGTGCAGCCGCATTCCGGCGCTCAAGCCAATATGGCAGTTTATTTTTCCGTGCTTGAACCGGGAGATACCGTTTTGGGGATGAACCTGGCGCACGGCGGTCATCTGACGCATGGAAGCCCTGTCAACTTTTCGGGCAAAATGTATCGTTTTGTCGCGTATGGAGTCGATGATCAAACTCACCTGATCGACTATGATAAAGTTCGCCAGCTGGCACTTGAGCATAAGCCGAAACTGATCGTTGCCGGTGCCAGTGCTTATCCCCGTGTAATCGATTTTGCCCGGTTCAGGGAAATTGCCGACGAAGTGGGCGCTTACCTGATGGTGGACATGGCTCACATCGCCGGATTGGTGGCCACGGGAGACCATCCGAATCCGGTGCCCTACTCCGACTTTGTTACGACCACGACACACAAAACACTGAGAGGCCCCCGCGGCGGAATGATTTTGTGTCAGGAAAAATACGCAAAGTTGATCGATAAAACGATTTTCCCCGGCGTGCAGGGCGGACCGTTGATGCACGTGATTGCCGCAAAGGCGGTTGCATTGGGAGAAGCGCTTACAGATGAGTTTAAAACGTATTCCAAAAATATCATCAATAATGCGCGGCGGTTGGCGGATTCCTTGAAACAACAAGGATTCAACCTGGTTTCGGGGGGAACGGACAACCATTTGATCCTCATTGATGTCCGCAACTTGGGCCTGACCGGGAAAACGGCGGAACATCTGTTGGATGAAGTCGGCATCACCACCAACAAAAATACGATTCCCAACGATCCGGAAAGCCCGTTTGTCACCAGCGGAATCCGCATCGGTACCGCTGCAGTTACCTCACGTGGCATGGATTTGCCGGCCATGGAGGAAATCGCCGGCATCATGGCTCTTACCTTGAAAAATCCGGAAGACGGGGCTGCGCATGAGGAAGCGCGCCAGCGTGTGGCCCGCTTGACGGAAAAATATCCGCTTTATCCGGACTTGCGAATTTAACTTTTCATCCGGCCTGAGGGATCACCGCAGGAAATGGAAGGCGTCAGCGAGAACAGCAGATGCCTTCTGTTTCCTGTTTTTTTGTGCGGTGCATTTGCGGTGCTTCGTGTCCCCCCTGATCGTTCAATTTTTCCCGGGTTCATCCCAGGATTGCGCCGAAATGATATGAATGTCTTTTGGGCCGGTGAAATGCGTTTTTCCTGTTTTTACACCCGGCAGAAAAAATATACCAACCTTTGGCAATGATAAATAAGGGAAATGCTTGAGGGACGACAGGGAATATGGTTAGATATCATAGGGACAAAAATAATTGTCATCTGATGACAAAGAAAGTGGGGAACCGAACGTGAGCAATGTCTATGTATTCGACCATCCGTTGATCCAGCACAAACTGACCTTTATCCGGGACAAACATACGGGAACGAAAGAATTCCGTGAGCTGGTTGATGAAGTGGCCGCCTTGATGGCCTATGAAATTACCCGCGATATGCCGCTCAGAGAGGTGGAGGTCGAAACACCGGTCACCACGGCGAAGTGCAAGGTTCTGGCCGGGAAAAAGCTGGGCCTTGTGCCGATTTTGCGGGCCGGGCTCGGGATGGTAGACGGGATTTTGAAATTGATTCCCGCAGCCAAAGTGGGCCATATCGGGCTCTACCGCGACCCTGAAACACTAAAACCGGTGCTCTATTATTCCAAGATGCCGTCCGATATCGGCGAACGGGATCTGATTGTGATCGATCCGATGCTGGCAACAGGAGGTTCCGCTTCGGAAGCGATCCGTGCCCTGAAGGAAATGGGGGCGAAAAATATCAAGCTGATGTGCCTGATCGCCGCACCGGAAGGGATTGAGCGCGTGCAGGCAGATCATCATGATGTCGACATTTATGTCGCGGCGGTGGATGAGGGTCTCAATGAAAAAAGTTATATCGTACCCGGGCTCGGTGATGCAGGAGATCGGCTTTTTGGTACGAAGTAAATTTATATAAAAGGCTGCCGGCATGATGGATCGCGAGGAGGCGGACAGCGGGGACTGGTTAGAAAACGAACTGGATTTGTAAAATTAAAACGGGCACTTCCTTGAAACAACAAGGATTTTCAAGGGGAGACCAAACGATTTGCCGCAAATGTGACAATTTGTTCAAAACTCTTTTCGGGAAAGCGTTGACAACACCGTTGACCCTTCGTTACTATAGGCAGGGGGAAGGACAGTTCCTGATGCCAATCATGATTAAAATTTTATTCCGAGGCGGTCTTCTTTCCCTAAATGTTAAAGGTCCAACGGGGGATCTCATGAATAACACTGGAAATCCTTGGCGGATTGTTGGAATGATTGGTTCTGCAGGAATGGAAATCATCTTCCTCACAATCGGTGGGGCTTGGTTGGGAAACAAGCTGGATGCCGTTTGGGGAACCAAACCATTCATGCTGCTCGCGGGAGTACTGCTCGGATTGGTGTTTGGTTTTATCAGTTCATTTTTCACCATTAAAGCAATGACAAAGGAATGACTCCTCATGGATCCCATAACAACCATTCGTCGTCGAGTGGTGTTCCTCACTATTGTATTCCTTGCTATTTTAATGATCATCTGGTTTTTTACCCCGCAGAAGAGATTAGTCGCCGGTTTTTTTCTCGGTCTTTGTGTAAGTTTGTACAATATTCTGTACATGTCGCGCAAAGTGCGCATCGCCGGTGAGCGAGCCATCCTCACCGGAAGCACCAGAAACCGGGGAACTGGCATGGTCAATCGCTATCTCATGGTTGCCCTCGCGATCATCATCGCCATTGAATATCCGGGATGGTTTGATGTTCGGGCCGTTCCGTTCGGGCTGCCAATTTGCTATATACTCATCATTCTACTTGAGTTTTGGGAAGCAAGGCGTCTCAACCACCAAATCAGAAAGGGGTGAATCTACGGAGAATGGAGAATACTCCCAAGCTTACATTTCACTTGGCAGGACTGCCCATCACTTTTGACGTTACCGTAATGATCGGAACGACCGTCACCTGCGTTGCCGTTTTCCTCATCGCTTGGCTTGCAACGCGGCGCCGTGCCCTCGTGCCTTCCGGCATCCAGAATGTGGTGGAAATGCTCGTGGAGTTTACCCGCGGCCTTGTGCGTTCCAATCTGGATGCGAAAACGAGCGAAAAATTTTATAGTTTTGCCTTTACCCTCTTTTTCTATCTTCTCATTGCGAACCAGCTTGGACTTATGTTTAACATCGTGACGGAATCCGATCACGTCTCGGCAGCATGGTGGAAGTCGCCGACAGCCGATATCAACGGTCCTTTGGCCATGGCATTTGTGATTACCATTGTCGCTCATTTCTTAGGAATCAGAAAATCGCCGAAGAAATACGGAGCCCACTATTTCCAGCCGTTTTGGTGGATGTTTCCGCTGCATCTCATCGATGAGATCGCCAAACCGCTTACGCACGGAATGCGTCTTTGGGCCAATATCTTTGCCGGGGAAGTACTGGTCTTTGTCCTGCTGAAAGCGGCATGGGTCGGTATCCCGCTCAACGTCATCTGGATTGGGTATTCCGTCTTTGTCGGCATCATCCAAGCGTATGTATTCACAATTCTGGCGATGGTTTATATGTCGCAGAAATTGTCTACCGATCATTGATAAAAAGATCGAAAAACTGTCAATAAGAATCAGAGGAGGAAACTGAAATGGATTTGGGTGTAATAGCTGGTGCAATTTTGATGGCTTGCGCTGCCATCGGTGGTGGGATTGGTAACGGTCTGGTATTTGGTCGCTATCTGGAAGGGATTGCCCGTCAACCGGAACTCCGCGGATTGCTGTTCGGGCAAACCTTTATCGGAATCGCGCTGGTCGAAGCGTTGCCGATTATCGCCGTTGCGTTCGGGATCATGAAGTTGCTCGGCATCCTTTAATCGGCTTTTTCTCTGGCGGACGGGGATCCATCATTTTTTTCCCCGTCCGGTTGCGATTCAAACCAGGCATTTGAAGGTTTTTGCTTTTGAGATAGATTTGGCATGATCGGAAGGGAGTGAATGGGATGCACTATGAAAGTGGGATTCATATCGAGATCGGCACCATTTTGTTTCAATTAGCCGCATTTATTATTTTAATGCTTCTTGTAGGCCGCTTCGCTCTTCGCCCGATGCTGCAGACGATGAAACAGCGCCAGGATCATATTGAAGGCCAGATCAAATCGGCGGAAGAGAGCCGCAAAGAAGCGGAAAAGCTGCTGGAAGAGCAGAAGGCAGAGCTCAGCCGCACCCGCCAGGAGGCGAAAGAGATCATTGAGCGCGCCAAAGCGCAAAGCGAGCGTGAGGCCGAAGAAATCATCAAAGGAGCGCATGAACGGGCAGAACGGATGATTCAGGAGGCGACGGCCGAAATCAAGCGTGAGAAGGAAAAGGCCTTGGCCAGCCTGCGCGAAGAGGTTGGGACGCTCTCCATCCAATTGGCATCCAAGCTGTTGGAGAAAGAATTGGATAAAAAAGGGCAGGCCAAACTGGTCGCAACCTATCTTGAAGAGGTAGGAAGATTACAATGAGTTCAGTTGTAGCGAAACGGTATGCCAAAGCGTTGTTTGAAGTGGCCCTGGAGAAGAATTGCCTTGACCAGGTGGGAACCGACCTGGAGCAGATTGCCCAAACATTTGCCTCCGTACCCGAGCTGAAAACGTGGGTACAGCATCCCACAACTGCCGCGGAACAGAAAAAAGAAGTGTTTGCACGCATTTTTGCAAATCTGAACGAATACACGAAAAACTTTCTCGATCTGTTGGCCGATCGCCGGCGCGAAAGCATTGTGCAGGACGCCTTCGCTGAATACAAGCGCCTGGTGAACGAACACAAAGGAATAGTCGAAGCAGTTGTCACGACTGCGTTTCCGCTTACCGCCACAGACCGCAAAAAACTGGTTGCCGCTTTTGAGCCGATCGTCGGCAAAAAGCTGGATATTACCGAAAAGGTGGATTCTGACATCCTGGGCGGAGTGATTGTGCAAGTGGGAGACCGTTTGTACGACGGCAGCCTGCGTACCAAGTTGAACCGGTTCAGAGAACGATTGAGCGGAAACAGAGTCGGATAGATCAGAGATGGGAAGATTGGGGTGAACGAATATGAGCATTAAGCCGGAAGAGATCAGCTCTCTCATTAAGGAGCAGATCGAAAATTACCGGGCTGAAGTGGAAGTAACCGATGTGGGCACCGTCATCAGTGTGGGGGACGGGATCGCCCGGGTTCATGGCCTGTTGAATGCCATGGCAGGTGAGCTTGTCGAGTTCAGCAACGGCGTGATGGGGATGGTGCTCAACCTTGAAGAGAACCATGCCGGGATCGTTATTTTGGGGCCGTTTGCCGATATTCGTGAAGGAGATCAGGTGAAGCGGACCGGCCGTCTAATGGAAGTGCCGGTAGGTGAGGCGTTACTGGGCCGCGTCGTCAATCCGCTCGGGCAGCCGCTCGACGGAAAAGGACCGATTGAAACGACCGAATTCCGTCCGGTTGAATCTCCTGCACCTGGCGTTATTGACCGGAAATCAGTGCATGAGCCGTTGCAAACCGGGATTAAGTCGATTGACTCGATGGTGCCGATCGGCCGCGGTCAGCGGGAGCTGATCATCGGGGACCGGCAGACCGGGAAGACGACGATTGCCATCGATACGATCATCAACCAAAAAGACCAAAACATGGTCTGTGTCTATGTAGCCATCGGACAAAAGCAATCCACGGTAGCCAATGTCGTTGAAAAGCTGCGTCGTTTCGGGGCGCTTGATTACACGATCGTGGTCGTGGCCAGCGCATCCGATCCTGCACCGCTTCTGTTCCTGGCACCGTATGCGGGTTGTGCGATGGGTGAGTACTTCATGTATAAAGGCGGACACGTTCTGTGCGTTTATGACGACTTGTCCAAGCAGGCGACGGCTTACCGTGAGCTCTCGCTCCTGCTTCGCCGTCCGCCGGGCCGTGAAGCTTACCCGGGGGATGTATTCTACCTGCATTCCCGCCTGTTGGAACGTGCGGCCAAATTGTCCGATGCCCGTGGGGGCGGTTCGTTAACGGCATTGCCATTTATCGAAACGCAAGCCGGGGATATCTCCGCCTATATTCCGACCAACGTCATTTCGATTACCGACGGTCAGATCTTCCTGGAATCGGATTTGTTCTATGCCGGGGTTCGTCCTGCGGTAAGTACCGGTACTTCGGTCTCCCGGGTCGGGGGTTCGGCACAGATCAAGGCGATGAAAAAAGTATCCGGTACCTTGCGTCTTGATTTGTCCCAGTACTTCGATTTGGCGGCATTTGCCCAATTCGGCTCCGACCTCGACAAAGTGACCGCTGCCAAACTGGAGCGCGGTAAGCGGACCATTGAGATTTTGAAACAGGATGAGCATCAGCCGATGCCTGTGGAGAAACAGGTTATTTCCCTCTACTTGGTTACCAAGGGCCACCTCGACGATATCGCGGTTGAAGATGTACGCCGCTTTGAAAGTGAATTCCATGCCCACTTAGACAGTCACCACGAAGAAATCCTCAAGGATATCCGTGAAAAGAAAGAGATGACCAAAGAGACGGAAGAGAAGCTGATCCAGGCGATTGAAACCTTTAAAAAAGGCTTTATCAAATCGGACAAATGACGATCATTGAGACGGCAGGTGCGTCCGGGTTGGAATGAACCGGCCCGGGCCATTGCCGGGTAACGGAAAGGCGGTGAACTGATGGGGCAATCGATGCGTGACATTAAACGGCGGATTCGCTCGTTCGAGAAAACCAGACAGATTACCAAGGCGATGAAAATGGTGGCGGCATCCAAATTGCGCAAGGCTCAGGAACAGGCGGAATCGTCACGACCTTATGCGGAGAAGATGCATGATGTGATCGTCAATGTCGCCAGGGGAACAAAAGGATATAACCATCCCATGCTCGTTTCCCGCCCGGTGAGAAAGACCGGTTATCTGGTCATCACCTCTGACCGCGGTCTTTGCGGCGGTTATAACAGCAATTTGCTCAGAAAGTTGCAGGCGACTTTACATGAGCGCCACCAGAGCCAGGATGAATACGTCATTTTTGTCATCGGCCGCAAAGGCAGAGACTTTCTCAAGCGACGCGGGCTCCCGGTAATCGGTGAAGTGACCGGGTTATCTGATTCACCGAAGTTTGCCGATGTTCACGAGATCGCCAAACAAGCGGTGCAGTTTTACGCGGACGAAAAATTTGATGAGCTGTTTATCCTTTACAACGAATTTATCAATCCGATCATTCAGCGTCCAGTGGAAAAACGCCTGTTGCCGCTGACTGGTGAAGAACTGAGGGATTCGGAAGGAACCGCTGCCGGAGCGACGGCCGTTTACGAATATGAACCTTCGCCGGAAGCGGTATTGGATGTCCTGTTGCCGCGTTATGCAGAAGCTCTGATCTACAGCGCGCTGTTGGAGGGCAAAGCGAGCGAATTTGCCGCCAAGATGAATGCGATGAGCAATGCAACGGATAACGCAACCGAATTGATTGAAAAACTGACGCTTGAGTTCAACCGTGCCCGTCAAGCGGCCATTACCCAAGAGATTGCAGAAATTGTCGGCGGCGCTTCGGCACAGGGATGATAAACAGAACGGACTTATTTTCCTTTTGATGGATTACGGCTAATCCGTTTTAATAGATGCAATTGCAGCTTAAGGAGGGAATGTGATGAGCACTGGACGTGTCTTACAGGTAATGGGCCCTGTTGTGGACGTGCAGTTTGACCAGGGGCACATGCCGGAGATTTACAACGCCATTAAGGTAAAACGCGCGGATGGAAGCGAATTGGTATTGGAAACGGCACTGCATCTCGGGGATAACACGGTGCGTACGGTGGCCATGGCTTCGACGGATGGATTGGTGCGCGGGATGGAAGCAGTGGATACAGGTGCGCCGATCTCCGTTCCGGTTGGACGCCCGGGATTGGGACGGGTATTTAACGTATTGGGAGAACCGATCGATGAAGCCGGTCCGGTTAACAGTGATCTGAAGCTTCCGATCCACCGCCCGGCCCCCAGCTTTGAAGAGCAATCGACCGAACAGCAAATGCTGGAAACGGGGATTAAAGTCGTTGACCTGCTCTGCCCTTATGCCAAGGGAGGAAAGATCGGTCTCTTTGGCGGTGCGGGAGTAGGGAAAACCGTACTCATTCAGGAGCTTATTCATAACATCGCACAAGAGCACGGCGGTTTGTCCGTTTTTGCCGGTGTAGGGGAACGTACCCGCGAAGGGAACGACCTGTACCATGAAATGAAGGATTCGGGTGTTATCGAGAAAACGGTCATGGTGTTCGGACAGATGAACGAACCGCCAGGGGCACGGATGCGCGTCGCCCTTTCGGGACTGACGATGGCTGAGCATTTCCGTGACAGCGAAGGACAGGACGTTCTTCTCTTCATTGACAATATCTTCCGCTTCACCCAGGCAGGTTCCGAGGTATCGGCCCTGTTGGGACGCATGCCTTCAGCGGTGGGTTACCAACCGACCCTGGCCACGGAAATGGGCCAATTGCAGGAACGGATCACTTCGACGAAAACCGGTTCGGTTACCTCGATCCAAGCGATCTACGTACCGGCCGACGACTATACCGACCCGGCGCCGGCAACCACCTTTGCTCACTTGGATGCGACCACCAACCTGGAGCGCCGTTTGACGCAAAAAGGGATTTATCCGGCTGTGGATCCGCTCGCTTCGACTTCCCGCATTCTTTCCCCGGATGTAGTCGGAGAAGAGCATTATCGCGTGGCGCGCGGTGTACAGCAGCTACTGCAACGTTACCAGGAGTTGCAAGATATCATCGCCATCCTCGGTATGGACGAGTTGTCCGAGGAAGACAAACAATTGGTGGCCCGTGCGCGCAAAGTGGAAAAATTCCTCTCGCAAAACTTCCACGTTGCCGAACAGTTTACCGGTCAGCCAGGGGTATATGTGCCGGTCAAAGAAACGGTACGCAGCTTCAAAGAAGTGCTTGAAGGCAAACACGATGACCTTCCGGAAGATGCCTTCTACATGGTCGGCGGCATCGACGAAGCTCTGGAAAAAGCGAAAAAGCTGGGTTATACCCGCATGATCTGATGGAGGAATCGCAGGACTGCCTGGCGGCCATAAGACGGAATTGGCGTCAAAGTGCCAGGCAGTTTCCTGTGGTTGAATCGATTGGTTCCCGTGATCGCCCGGAAGCAAGGAGGTGAATTTCTGCTGGGAAGCCGAATCCTGTCCCGGATAGCCGACATGGACTGGCAAGCGGATGGGAGCGGAGCAGCAGGGTGGCCATGAGCACAATGGTTTTGGATATCGTGACACCTGAGAAAAAGGTGTATTCCGAAGAAGTGGAAATGGTGATAACGAAAGCTGCTGAGGGGGAAATCGGGATTTTGCCCAGACACGTTCCCTTGGTCAGCCCGATTAAAGGAAAAACGGTTCGTGTCAAAAAGGACGGCGTTTTTGAAACATTTCACGTGAGTGGCGGTTTTATTGAAGTTCGCTCGGATCGCGTTACAATTTTGGCGGAAAAGGCGGAACTGCCAGGCCAGAATGAAGAATAAACGATACAGATTAGCCCGTTATCTCGCATCCGCATCCCGGCTCCGGGAGAGGAAGCGAGTTTTTTTTTATATCTTTCGGACGAAAAAATTCAGCCATCGTGAGGCTCGCTTGAGCATTGTCAGTGAGGGGGGCATGTGGAGCGCTTGCTGGGTTGTTCAAGTAAAATCCGAGTGTGCAATCGGCCGGGATGCCCATCGCAAACAAACCAGCAGTCCGGCTTTTGGCGCAGCAGCTCAAACTTGGAATGAACCGTGGAGCCAACAGGATCTCATGGCAAATTTCCCTTCCTGGGAAGGGATTACCCCATGCATGGGGGGGTGGCCGATAACGGGGATTCGGATCAAGGAAAACGGTGCGAAAAAGCAGTACAGGCGTTGCGGTTGCCTTTTCTCAGAGTCGGTCCATGCGGCCGGCTTTTTTATGGTTATCATGAACAGGAACCTTCGACAATCGAAAACGGAACGGGGACGGAGAACAAACAACACTCTGCCCGCATTTTGAGTCAATGAATTTTCAGGATCAATTTTTTGTCCAAACCGTCAACCTTCTCACAATTGGGAAAGTGTTGTATAATCAAACAATAGGAGCAACCCTCATCGCTTTTTTTCGGATCTGTCTATTTTTAGGAGTTTTTGTCGGAATGAGGCGATTTCGCTTAATGTTCCAGTTCAGTTATAAGTAGAGATTAAAATTGCAGAATTTTCCCCATTAATTCGCTAAAGTGGCTGGAAATGAGGGCTCCATATGATTGATGTTGACCAAGGCGCTCCTTGGTTTTTTTTGCCGAAGTTTTACCCGGAGGAGGGTGGATCGGTTTGCACAATGACGCAAGCATCATCATGATTGCCGTTTTTTTTGTGGTCGGCATCGCCTTGCCGGTGGTGGCGTTATCCGTGGGAAGATTGCTGCGGCCGCACGATCCTTCAGCGGATAAATCCGTCACCTATGAGAGCGGGGTTGATCCGACCGGGGACAGTTGGGTTCAGTTCAATGTCCGCTATTATTTGTTTGCCCTTCTTTTTGTCATTTTTGACGTGGAGGCGGTATTCCTATATCCCTGGGCCGTCAGCTACAACGCATTGAGGTCGGACATGGGGCTGATGATGCTCCTGGAAATGGTCATCTTTGTCTTCTTTTTGGTCATCGGATTACTCTACGCCTGGAAAAAGAAGGTGTTGGAATGGAAGTGAACTTTGAAAACTTCACCCCGTTTGAAGAACAAGAGCTGAAGCGGAATGTATTTACCACCAACCTGGAGCAGATCAAGGCATGGGCGCGCAGCAGTTCGCTGTGGCCGCTGACGTTCGGCCTGGCGTGTTGTGCGATTGAAATGATGGGAACCGGCGGATCGCATTATGATTTGGATCGGTTTGGTGTGATTTTTCGTGCCTCTCCCCGTCAATCGGATGTGATGATCGTCGCCGGGACTGTTACGAAAAAGATGGGGCCGCTGCTGCGACGGCTGTATGATCAGATGCCGGAACCGAAATGGGTGATTGCCATGGGTTCCTGTGCGACGGCGGGCGGGCCTTATGTGAAGTCCTATTCAGTAGTCAAAGGAGTAGATCAAATTGTCCCGGTCGATGTTTATATTCCCGGTTGTCCGCCCAACCCGGCAGCACTGATCTACGGCATTCACAAATTGCAGGAAAAAATCCGCTATGAGGCCAAGCACGGGAAGAAGGTGACCAACGGATGAGTCATGAAGAGCAAAACGAAAAGGAGTTGCCAAAAGAGGAAAAGGAATTGCAGCCTGAGCCTTCCGCCGATGCAAAAACAGAGAAAAAAGAGGGAGAGGAAAACAACCCGGTAAAGGCAGAACCAGGAGAAAGCGATGCACCGGTGACGGCTAAGCCGGGTTTGCCGCCGAAGAGTTCCGTTCCGCGCGCACCGAGAGCAGCCGGGGCAGGCAAAGCGCGGCCGGCAGCAGGTGCGAGACCGAGGCCAGCGGCAAAGAAAGCGGAGAAGAAACCGGAGGAACCGTCACCGTTACAGCCGCAATTGGACCGTTTTCTCCGGCTGCTGAAAGACCGGTTGGGAGAAGGGGCGGTCAAGGAGGCGTATATCAATCGCGCCGGCAGCCATATTCCGACGCTGGTTGTGGATAAAGAGCACTGGCTGTCTCTTGCGCAATTGCTGAAGGAGGAAGAGAGCTTCCAGTTTGATTATCTGCGTCTGTTATCGGGAGTGGATTATGAGACGCATATGGAAGTGGTTTACCAATTTTATTCCTTTGCGCATGGTCATCAAATCGCGGTAAGGGTCAAGACCGGGCGGGACGAAGCGAAAGTGCCGAGCGTTTCCCATTTGTGGAAAGCGGCTGACTGGAATGAGCGGGAAGCGTATGATCTGCTTGGGATTCACTTTGAAAATCACCCGAATTTGCGGCGAATTCTGATGCCGGATGATTGGGTGGGGCATCCGCTCAGAAAAGATTACGAACCGCTTGATAAGGAGGTATAATCCTTGCTCCGGACGGAAGAGATGCTGTTGAATGTCGGTCCCCAACATCCGAGTACACATGGTGTCCTGCGCTTGATCGTGAAAATCGACGGGGAGATGATCGTCGATGCGGAGCCGGTGATCGGCTACTTGCACCGGGGGACGGAAAAACTGGCAGAAGACCTGAATTATACGCAAATCATTCCCTATACCGACCGGATGGACTACTTGTCCGCGATGACAAATAACTATGCCATCGTTCATGCCACTGAGCAATTGATGGGGCTGGAAATTCCCGAACGGGCCGAATATTTGCGTGTGATCGTGATGGAATTGAACCGGATCGCTAGCCACTTGGTGTGGATGGGAACCTACTTGCTGGATGTCGGTGCGATGAGCCCTTTTCTTTATGCCTTCCGGGATCGGGAAGAGATCCTGAATCTGTTCAATGAACTCTGCGGCGCGAGGATCACGTATAATTACATGCGCGTCGGAGGTGTAAAATGGGACGCACCGCCGGGATGGATTGAAAAAGTGGGAACCTTTGTGGAATATATGAAAAAACAGATGCGGGATTATCACGCTCTGATTACGGGTAATGAAATTTTTATCTCGCGGACCAAGGGTGTGGGCGTATACAGCAAGGAACTGGCCATCCAGTACGGCTTGTCCGGAGCGAACCTCCGCGTGACCGGGATCGACTGGGACCTGCGCAAAAAGCAGCCCTATTCCATTTACAGTCGGTTTGAGTTTGATGTGCCGACAGGGAAAACGGGAGACCTGTATGATAAATATCTCTGCCGGATGAATGAAGTGGTGGAGTCGCTCAAAATTATCGAGCAGGCAGTCAACCAGTTTCCGGAAGGCGGTTCCATCATGGGCAAAGTACCGCGTGTTCTGCGCGTCCCCGAAGGTGAGATTTACGTCGGAATCGAATCCCCGCGCGGAGAATTGGGCTGCCACATTGTGAGCAAAGGGAAAGACAAACCGTGGCGGTTGAAATTCAGGCGGCCTTCCTTCTACAATTTGCAGATTCTTCCCGTTCTTCTAAAAGGGGAAAATATCTCCAATCTGGTGGCGATATTGGGCGGAATCGACATTGTGCTCGGGGAGGTGGACTGCTGATGAGCCTGCTGGCGATTTTGGCCCCGGTCCTGCTTTTGGTGATCGTCCTTGCCTTTGTTACATATGCGATCCTGTTTGAACGCAAGGTGATCGGCTGGATGCAGAACCGCATCGGGCCCAACCGTGTGGGACCCTGGGGAATGCTGCAAACGGTGGCGGATGTGTTTAAGCTGCTGATCAAAGAGGATGTGATACCGGAAAAGGCTGATCGCGCTCTCTTCAAACTGGCACCTGCCATAGCGTTTGTGCCGGCTTTTGCCGTTCTTGCGGTCATTCCTTTTACCGAGACATGGAAATTCACTGATTTTGCCGTCGGTTTGCTTTACTACATGGCTGTTTCCAGCATCACGATTATCGGCATTATGGTCGGTGGATGGGCATCCAATAACAAATATGCGCTCCTTGGCGGAATGCGTTCGGCGGCGCAGATGATCAGTTATGAGATCCCGCTGGTCATGTCGGTGGTCGGGATCATCATGACGACCGGTTCCCTCAACCTGAACGATATCGTTCACAGCCAGAAGCACGTCTGGTTTATTTTTCCGCAAATCATCGGATTTCTCGTATTTTTGATTGCTGCCGTATCCGAACTCAACCGGACTCCGTTTGACTTGCCGGAGGCTGAATCGGAGTTGGTTGCCGGGTATCACGTGGAGTACACCGGATTCCGCTTCGCCTTTTTCATGCTGGCGGAATACGTGTATGTGTTTGCGATGGCCAGCCTGACCACGGTTCTTTATCTCGGCGGATGGAATGCCCCGTTCGGACTTACCATAATCCCGCCGATCATCTGGTTTATTCTCAAATTTTTGCTCGTCGTCTTTTTCCTCTTCTGGCTCAGGGCGACCATGCCGCGCATTCGCGTCGACCAACTGATGCAGTTTGCTTGGAAAGTACTGTTGCCGCTGGCGATTTTCAATATCTTCCTGACAGCGGTGCTGAAAGAAGTACCGGGAATCGGGCACTTTTATTAATCGATACGACAGGAGGGATCAGTGGTGTTGGGATTGGTGAAGGGGTTGGGAATTACCCTGAAGAATATGACTAAACCGAGAGTTACCTACCGTTACCCGGACGAGCCGCTCAAGATGCCGGACCGCTTTCGGGGCATTCAGTACCTGGACCCGGAAAAGTGCATCGTATGCAATCAATGTGCCCGCATCTGTCCGACCGATTGCATTCAACTGACCGGCAAAAAAAATCCGGACCCTGAGAAAAAAGGGAAAGTCCTCGATACCTTTGACATCAATTTTGAAATCTGCATCCTGTGCGATTTATGTACGGAAGTTTGCCCGACGGAAGCGATTGTCATGACCAACAACTATGAACTTGCCGTGTACAGCCGCGATGAATTATTCAAGGACATCCGGTGGCTCCATGAAAACAACCAAAATATCCGCAGCGAAAACAGCACCAATCTGATCAAGAAGCCGGGAGGTAAAACAACATGAACCTGTCTGGCGAATTTATCGCCTTTTTTGTTTTATCCGTGATGGCGATTGGCGGAGCCGTTTTTATGATCAACATGCAGCGCGTGATGCATATGGCCTTGGCTTTGGCCTTTACCTTTTTCAGCATCGCCGGCATTTATCTCCTGCTCAATGCACCGTTTTTGGCGGTGATCCAGGTGCTGATCTACACGGGAGCCATTTCGATCCTCATGCTGTTTGGCATCATGTTGACCAAGCACCGGTATGAAGAAAAAAGCGCCGTCGCCCGCTGGCAGGGGGTAATCGGCTTTATCGGTGTTGCCTGCTTTTTGGGAGTGTTGATGTGGACGATTTATCGCACGCCGCTCCTCAGTGGCCAGGGCAATCCGAAGGATTTTGGCATCCACCAGTTGGGAGCGGCGGTGTTCAAGGAATACGCCATTCCTTTTGAAGTGGCATCCATCCTGCTCCTTGTGGCGCTGGTAGGGGCCGTGATCTTGGCTAAGAGGGAGGAAAACGAATGCAGCTGACATCATATCTCGCATTATCGGCCATTTTGTTCAGCATTGGCCTGTACGGGGTGTTAACCAAGCGGAATGCGGTTATCGTTCTGTTTTGCATTGAGTTGATGTTAAATGCAGCGAATCTCAACTTTGTCGCCTTTTCCAAATTCGGTCTGTTCCCCGGTTTGACCGGACAGGTTTTTACCCTGTTCACCATAACGATAGCCGCGGCGGAAGCTGCCGTGGGGATCGCCATTTTGATCGCGCTGTACCGCAATGTGCAATCGGCGGAAGCAGACCGTTATGATTCGATGAAAGGTTAAGCGCAAAAATCTCAAGAGAAGGAAGGATTTCATATGAGCGCACAAGTTGCACTCCTCATTCCCCTCTTTCCTTTCCTCGCTTTCCTTTTGTTGATTTTTGGCAGGAGGTTCTGGGGGGAAAAGGCGGCGGCGGGAATCGGCATTATCGCCACTTTCGCCTCATTTGCCGTCACACTGCCGGTCCTGTGGGGGAGTTTGGGCAAAGGGCAGACGATCACATGGAGCATACCGTGGTTTCATCTCGGGGAAAAGGCCGTTTTTCTCAGCATGCGTTTGGAACCGGTCAATGTCCTGATGCTGGTGATCGTGTCCGGTGTGAGTTTTCTCGTTCATCTCTATTCGTACGGGTATATGCGGAAAGATGAGCGCTTTACCGTGTTTTATGCTTATCTAACCCTGTTCACCTTCTCCATGCTGGGTCTGGTGATGTCGGCTAATTTGCTGCAAATCTATTTTTTCTGGGAATTAGTGGGCGTTTGCTCGTTTTTATTGGTGGGCTTCTGGTATTTCAAGCCGGAAGCAAAGGAGGCAGCCCGCAAAGCGTTTGTGGTCACCCGGATCGGGGATGTCGGTTTGTTCATCGCCATCGCTTTGCTCTACTGGCATGTGGGCAGTTTTGAGGTGATGGATGTAAAAGCGGCGGTTCTGAACGGTAAACTGACCCCGGGGATCATCACCCTGACCGCCATTTTGATTTTTGTCGGCGCTGTCGGAAAATCGGGGCAATTTCCGCTTCACACATGGTTGCCGGATGCGATGGAAGGCCCGACTCCGGTCAGTGCGCTGATCCATGCTGCGACGATGGTGGCCGCCGGTGTCTATCTGGTGGCAGATCTCTTTTTCCTCTTCACCGCTTCGCATCAGGCGATGAACGTCGTTGCCTATGTCGGCGGATTTACGGCGATTTTCGCTGCGACGATCGGTGTGGTGCAAAATGATATCAAGCGGGTGCTCGCTTACTCGACAGTGAGCCAGCTCGGCTATATGATGCTGGCATTGGGATCAACGGGTTATGTGGCAGGGATGTTTCATCTGATGACACATGCCTTTTTTAAAGCCCTTCTCTTCCTCTGCGCAGGTGCAGTGATCGTCAGCCTGCACCACGAACAGGATCTGAGAAAAATGGGCGGATTGTGGAAAACACATCGATGGCTGGGGTATTCCTTTTTGATCGGATGTTTGGCGATCTCGGGAATTCCGCCTTTTTCCGGTTTCTTCTCGAAGGATGAGATTTTGGAATCGGCGTATGCCGACGGGCGAACCGGTTTGTTCATCGTCGGGGTGCTTGCCGCCTTCTTCACCGCTTTTTATATGTTCCGCCTCTTCTTTATGGTATTTGCGGGACAGGCGCGAGGAGAGAAAAACAGGGAGCCGGTGCCGCGGGTCATGATGGTCCCGATTCTGATTTTGGCCTTTATGTCGATCATCAGCGGGTTTTTCAACACTCCCGGAGACCGGCTGGCACATTGGCTGACCCGTACCGGTACTGCCACCATTTCGCTTGAGCATGCGCCGGTGTGGATCTCGGCAGTGGCGATTGTTGTGGCGGCCGCCGGCATTTTTCTCGCTTATGCCATGTACGCCTCAGAGCGGATCAGCCCCGAACGGGTGGCAAAGTCTGTCCCTTGGGCATATCAGGTCGTTTATCGGAAGTATTACCTCGATGAGCTTTACCGGGCCGTGCTTGTCTGGCCGCTGAAGGGACTGGGCTGGATACTGACCGGTTTTGACCGCTTTCTCATTGGCGGGCTCGTTTACCTGAGCGCCTGGATTGCCCAGCTGGTGGGAAGAATCGGATCCCGCCTGCAAAACGGGCAAGCGCAGACCTACGTTTTAATTAGCTTGATCGGATTTGTGATCTTGATTGTCGGTTTGACAGCGGGGAGGTTGTTTCCATGACAAGTTGGGTTGATTGGTTGCCAACGCTCGTCACCTTTTTTCCACTGCTCGGTGCGGTGATTTTGCTGTTTTTTCCCCGTGATCTGGTAAAAGGGCACCGCTTCGTCGGGATTTTGAGCACGATTCCATCGCTGATTTTGGCAATTGTGATGTATCAGCGATTCGATCCGGCGTTGAACGGAATGCAGTGGTTTAAGTCCGTTACCTGGTTCCGGATTCCGATTTTCGGTGGAATGCCCTGGGAGTTTCATTACAGCATGGGCGTTGATGGGTTGTCGCTGCCACTGGTCGTTCTCACCTGTATCGTTAGCACATTGGCGGCGGTTGCCTCCCTTTATATCAAACAGAGGACAAAAGCCTATTATGCGCTCCTGCTGATTTTGCAGACGGGGATGGCAGGGGTGTTTCTGGCGGCAAACCTGTTCCTGTTTTTCATCTTTTTTGAGGTGACGTTAATCGCCACCTTCTTTCTCATTGGCGGCTGGGGCTACCTTGGCAAGGAGAAGGCGGCTAACCACTTTTTGCTTTATACCGGTTTGGGTTCCGGGTTCCTGCTTTTTGCCATGGTCGGGCTGCTCCTCTTTTTCGGCTCACTCGATTATTCGGTTTTACAGGAACGCATGGCCCAGCTGGCCACTCAGATGGCATTGTTGCCACCGCAGGCGCAAACGATGCTCTGGCTCATTTTCATAAGCCTGCTCATCGCGTTTGGCATCAAACTGCCAATCTTTCCCTTTCACAGCTGGATGCTGCGGGTGCATGTGGAAGCGCCGACGCCTGTGGTGATGATCCACTCCGGGATTCTTCTCAAAATGGGGGCCTATGGTTTAATCCGGTTCGGGGTGGGCCTATTCCCGGGGTTTATGAAGGAAGCGGCTGCTGTCTTGTCCATTCTCGGGCTGGTCAATATTTTGTACGGCGCGATCCTGGCCTTTGTGGAAAGGGAACTGAAACGCGTGCTGGCCTTCTCGAGCATCAGTCATATGGGGATCGTGTTGTTCGGGCTCGCATCTTTAAATGAAATCGGATTGCAAGGGGCGATTTTCCAGGCGGTTTCCCACGGGTTAATTTCCGCCCTGCTCTTCTTCCTGGTTGGGAGTTTGTACCATCGCACCAAAACGACGCTGTTGGACGATTTGGGCGGATTGGCCAAAACGATGCCCGTCCTCTCTGGGATTTTGATGGTCGGTGCGCTGGCTTTGTTGGGGTTGCCGGGATTGTCGGGATTTATCAGCGAATTTTTCGCCTTCCTCGGTTTGTTTAAAGTGCGTCCCATTGTGGCTTCGGTGGGAGCGCTCGGCCTCATTTTGGCCGCCGTTTATGTATTGAGATTTCTGTTGCAAACGACATTTGGCCCGCTGAAGGAACGCTATCTCAACAGTCTCGACATCCAAGCGAAGGAAAGCGTCCCCATGTTCGTGCTGGTCGGTTTGATCGTGCTGATCGGAATTTACCCGGCGGCGCTCGGCGAACCGATGCACCATACCTTACAATATCTGGTAGCGAAGATCGGAGGGTAGGGACATGGAACATACATTGCTTGATTTTAATCTGAGGGTCATGGCTCCGGAGCTGATCATTGTCTCTGCCGCCGCCCTTCTTGTGATACTTGAGCTATTGCTCAAAGAATCGACATCGCGCAATTGGATCGGCTGGCTCGGCCTGCTTGCCGTGATTGCTGCGGGCGTCAGCGTCGGAATGGAGTTTGGACATCCGCCCTATCAGATCCTCAATGACTCGTATCGGGTCGATTCTTTCAGTTTGGCTTTCAAAGCCCTGCTGCTGGGCGGGGGAGGACTGACGATCCTCTTTTCCCTTGCCGGGGGGAAGAATGAACAGCCCAAACCGAAAGGCGAATACTATATACTTTTGCTCGCAGCTCTTTTGGGCGGAATGATGATGGTTTCGTCGGCTGATCTGCTCGCGCTGTATGTGGGGTTGGAATTGCTGAGTCTGTCCTCGTACATATTGGTGGGCATAAACAAACGCGACCGGCATTCCAATGAAGCGGCATGGAAATATGTCGTGTTGGGCGGGGTGTCTTCGGCCTTTCTCCTCTACGGGATGTCGTTTTTGTACGGATTGACGGGAGCCACGAACCTGTTTGCGATTCAGGGAAAAATGGTGGAAATGGTGGCAACGCAAGATCAGGCATATATCTATGTGTCGCTCTTTTTGATGATGGTCGGCTTTGGCTTCAAAATTGCCACCGCTCCGTTTCACACCTGGACGCCCGATGTGTACCAGGGGTCCCCGACACCCGTTACCATCTTTCTGGCCGTGGTCTCCAAAGCAGCTGCGTTTGCCCTTGTGGCCCGGGTTCTCCTGATCGCTTATCTCCCGTTGGTCAGCACGGGAGCCTGGAATGAAATTGTCTCATGGCTGTTAATGATTTTGGCGGCCTGCTCCATGATTATCGGCAATACGGCGGCGCTGCGGCAAACCAATGCCAAACGTCTGCTCGCCTATTCGAGTATCGCCCAGGCGGGGTATGTTTTGGTTCCGCTCTCGACGCTGGGATTTGTAGGCTTTGATCTGTTTCCCAGCCTGTTCTATTACCTGTGTGCTTATCTGTTCATGACAGCAGGGGCATTCGCTGTGGCTGATTGCATCGCAAAAAGCTGTAAAAACGACCAGATCAGCGCCTTTGCCGGACTTTCCCGCCGCTCTCCCTGGCTGGCAGGTGTCATGACCATCTTTTTAATCTCGTTGGCCGGTTTTCCGGTGACAGCCGGCTTTTTCGGTAAGTTTTACCTGCTTACCAGCGCCGTCGGCAGCAATCAGGCCTGGCTCGCAGCCGCCATGATTTTGACAACGATTGTTTCCTATTATTACTACTTTGAGTTTATACGCCAGATGTATTTTCGGGCGCCGGATCTTGCCGCCCCCAGGGTAAGCGTTTCCTGGGCAGCCTGGGCCGTTCTGGCGATCGGGGTTGCCGGAACGCTGGCGCTCGGGTTGTTTCCCGACCTTCTCCTGCACGAATTGGGCAAAATCGATTGGCATTCCGCATTTGCCCAGGCGCAAAATGCGATTCGACAATAAGGGTGATCGGGACAAAAAATACCCCGTTTCCTGGTCGGACGAAGCGGGGTATTTTTGCGGAATGCCTTGAGAACAGCCGACTTTACCGGCAATTCCGGGTGAAGCGTCGGGAAAACAGGCAGGCGAAAATCGAAATTTGTTTGCCAATCAGAAAAAAACTTTGCGCGACCGTTCATTTTTTTGTACCATGATACCATGTGAGAACATGTGCCTGAAGGAGTGCATATGATGGATGGAGCGACGCAATTGGCGCTTTCTTCTCTGGTGGACATACTCATTTCGCTCGCCTGCATTTTGGTCTGTTGGTGGGTGCTGACGGGAGTTCGCCTCGAAGTCATTTTCAAGAAAGGGCGAACAACTGCAGTGAAGGCTCTTCATGTGATTTTGGCCTTGGTCCTGGGTCATCAGCTCGCCACCTTCTTCATCGATTATCTGGGTTGGTCCAAACTGCTGGGGCAGCTCTTTTAGGGGATCATGGGTATATTCTCTCCCGTAAATGCGAAAAATGGGAATAATATTAATTTATGGGAGAGAAGGATGATGAGGAAATTTCGGTTGATTGAAGCAACCGTTTGGCTGTTGTTTTCCTTCTTGCTGATGGGTTCCCAGATGAAATTGGGACCGGAACAAAAATTGCTGCAGGTTTTTCATTCTGTCGGTGGACGTCCGGAGCTTTATGTGCTCCATTTTGGAAGCCGTACACCGGATGCAATGACGAAAGAGAGAATGGACCAATTGGCTGGGAAGCTCCAAGTCTCTTTAGGCACAGCTTCGTTGAAAAAAAATGCAGAAACAGACGGAATCCGATATACGGCAACGGGATGGATTGCACCGGATCTCCTGGTGCAATGGGTTATGATCAACGATGAGCCGTCCAGCGATAAGGTTCGGCCGTATCTTTCCCTTCAACTGATCGGGAAGGGGGAGCCCGGGGCTGATTTTGCAAAAGCGCGTGACCGTTGTACGAAGGTTTTGCGAGAAAACGGAATCATCCCTTCTTATCATTTTTCCGTACAAGGTACCGCGTCGGTTGGGCATACTGATGCTGAAAACTTGTTGACCCGGGTAACCCGGATGCTTAAAGCAAGAGAAGTGGAAGAGATGCGGACAGACCGCACCATTAGCCTATCCTTGTTTTCTCCCCTACTCTCCAGCGGCATTCGGACAGGCGGTGGAGTGATGAATGTACAGGTTGCGGCACGGATGAACCATGACACTCATCGCTTGATATTGACATTAGGAACTCCGATTATCACCATAGAATATTAGGTCTTATGGGGGGGAAGAGCTATGGAAAAAATTATTGTTCAGGGTGGGACGAGATTAAGAGGCAGAGTAAAAGTTCACGGGGCAAAAAATGCCGTCCTTCCGTTGATTGCGGCATCGATCCTGGCTTCCAGAGGGGAAATTTCGATTCTGGATGTACCGATGCTGGAGGATGTCAAAACAATCACGCAGATGCTGAAGCGCCTCGGAGTTGCCGTAACGCTGAATGAAGACAATGTCGTGATCAATGCGGAAAAAATGATCTCCACCGAAGCACCTTATGATTTGGTGCGCAAAATGAGAGCGTCCGTGTTGGTCATGGGGCCTCTCCTCGCTCGCAAAAAACGCGCACGTGTTCCGCTCCCCGGAGGGTGTGCAATCGGTAGCCGTCCCATCGATCTTCACATCAAGGGATTTGAAGCGATGGGGGTTCAGTTTGAGACGGGACAGGGCTTTATTGAAGGGTATGTCCCCGACCGGCTGAAAGGTGCGACGATCTATCTCGATTTCCCGAGTGTGGGGGCGACCCAAAACATCATGATGGCCGCGACGCTGGCGGAAGGGCGCACCATTATCGAAAATGCCGCCTGTGAACCGGAAATCGTCGATTTGGCCAATTTCCTCAATGCGATGGGAGCGAAAGTGCGGGGGGCCGGTACCGATGAAATCCGCATCGACGGTGTGGATTTCTTGCGCGGAACGGAGTATACCGTCATTCCCGACCGCATCGAAGCGGGAACATACATGGTTGCAGCTGCGATTACCCGCGGTGAGGTGTTCGTTGAGGGAGCCATTTCCGATCACCTCGTTCCGTTGATCGCCAAATTGCGCGAGATGGGAGTCCATGTACTGGACGGGGAAAACGGCATTCATGTCCGGGCTGACGGAGATTTGAAACCGGCCGATGTCAAAACGCTTCCTTATCCGGGATTCCCCACCGATATGCAGTCGCAGATGATGGCGCTGCTGCTGACGGCAAAAGGGACCAGCCTGCTGACGGAAACCGTGTTTGAAAATCGCTTTATGCATGTGGAAGAGTTTAAACGGATGGGAGCGCAAATCAAAATCGACGGTCGGACTGCGATTATCGACGGCGGGAAACCGCTGTCCGGAGCGCAGGTGAAAGCGACCGATCTGCGTGCGGGGGCCGCTCTGATCCTGGCGGGACTGGCAGCCGAGGGGATCACCGAGCTGACCGAACTGCATCACGTCGACCGCGGATATGTGGACATCGTGGGCAAGCTGCGGGGACTCGGGGCCAAGATCGCCCGCGTACCCGTGGAAGAAGCAAGTCATCTCAAACAAAAATCCTTTGCCTGAAATGAGTAACAGGAAAGCGATCACCGTGTGAAAGGTGGTCGCTTTTCTTTTTTTCTATCAAAGCGCGATTGCATGGCGGGATGTGACTCATCTTGACTTTCCTGCGTTCCGGTTTGTCTTGCCAATGTCCTCACCCATCGGTTACATTCTGTTTTTTGTTCTAAACCGCTTTCCGCTTTTCATAGTTTAATAGTGATTTAATCGGTACTCAGGAGATGGAGTAACCCAATACCGGCACTATACAAAAAACGGAGGCGAAAGCGGCTTGCATAAGGGATACCTGTTTGTCTTTCTGGGGTTGTTGCTGGTGATTACCGTCATTCCGGCTGTGTTGGTGTGGATCGGATCGGATTCCTCTCCCACATTGGCGGATTCCGGTGCAACAAAGAGCGTAGATGAGCAAAAGTGGAAGGTGCGGGTTTTTTTGACGGAGGAACAACGCGTCGTCGAGATCCCCCTGGAGCAATACGTCTGCGGAGTGGTTGCTTCAGAGATGCCGGCCGACTTTGCCATGGAAGCATTAAAGGCGCAGGCGCTGGCGGCCAGAACGTATATCGTCGACCGGATGGAAAAAGGAAATTTCAAGGATATGGCTGAGTGGGGAGAAAAAGCGAAAAGCGCCTATGTCACCGATACGGTGCAGCACCAGGTGTATACGACAAACGAAAAGCTGCATCGCGAATGGGGAAACAAGTATCAGCAAAATTGGAAGAGGATTTCCGAAGCGGTTGCGGCTACCAAAGGAGAGATTATCACCTACCAGGGAAAACCGATTTATGCCGCTTTTTTCTCGACAAGCAATGGGCAGACGGAAAACTCCGAGGATTATTTCAACGAGAAGTACCCTTATCTGCGCAGCGTTTCGTCGCCCTGGGATGAAACCTCTCCCAAGTTTTTGCAGCAGCAAAGCATGTCATTGACGCAATTGATCGGAAAGCTGGAAAAGTCGCTCGGCATTAAAATCAGCCTGTCTGCCTCGACCGGGGAGCCTCTGTTAAAAGTGACCAACCGGACTCAGAGCAATCGTGTGGCCCAGGTCAGGGTGGGGGACAAGTTATTGAGCGGCCGCAAAGTAAGGGAAGCGCTGAATCTCCCATCCTCTGATTTTTCCTGGAAAATCACGGGGGATCGCGTGCAGATCACCACCAAAGGCTACGGGCATGGGGTCGGCATGAGCCAATGGGGAGCCAACATGATGGCAAAACAGGGGAAAAAGGTGGAGCAAATTATCAAATATTACTATCACGGCGTGGATATCAGCCCGATCCCCGATTCTTCAAGTGTCGGATAAAGAGGGGTTCGGGGAATATACCAAAAATTTGCAGGCTTGGGTATAAAAAGAGATTTCGAGGTCGACAATGGTTCCTGAGGTGATTGTTCATGAAACCTGAGGAACCAAAAAATCAAGTTTCTGACTTTGAAAAAGCGAAGCGCCGTTTGAAGTGGAAAAAATTATTTGCCCAGAAATGGTTTTTCCCGGCCGTTTACCTGACCGCGGCAGCACTGATTCTAGCTATTGCTTGGTGGTATCAGGATTATCGGGTTCATCAAGTGACCGAGACAACAAAACGCACCGTTCAACAATCTCTGCCGATGGAGCCGATTCCATCCAATCCGACAGATGATGATTTCGTGTTGCCGATTGCCCCGGATGCGCATGCGGTGAAGACGATGGGTTTTTATGATGAAGCGGCTTCCGAAAAGGAGCGGGAAGCTTCGCTGGTCAAATATGCCAATTCCTTTTGGCCGCATTCCGGGATTGACTTTGCCCGCAAAGACGGGAAGTCATTTGATGTTGTCGCGGCATTGGAAGGAAAGGTTATTCGTGTTGAAGCGAATCCGGTTGTGGGATACCAAATCGAAATCCAACACGACAGCGGGATTACGACCGTCTACCAAAGTCTGAAAGAAGTCAAGGTGAAAAAAGGGCAAATGGTGAAAAAAGGACAGGTGATTGCCACAGCAGGCCGGAACAGCTTTGAAAGAGAAGCGGGCATCCACTTGCATTTTGAAGTCAGAAACAAGGATCATCAAGCAATGAATCCGGCTGAATATCTGCCAAATTCCTGAAGGCGAAACGCTCTCAAAAACGAGGGCGTTTTTTTGTATCCATAAAATGGTGAAGCCGGAGGGGGGAAAACGGGGCAGCAACTCGGGAGGAGCGGAGGCTGCCGCGACCCATAAAAAATAGCTTGTTTATGCCTGTCTCAGCGCGTTTCGAAAGAATAACCCCTACCCCCTGTCAATATAATGTACCAAATGAATGAAAGGGGGCACGGCGGGTGCATGATTATATAAAAGAAAGGACCATAAAGATCGGGCATTACTTTGTGGAGACGCGCAATACCGTGAGAATGATCGCCAAGGAATTTGGCGTTTCCAAAAGTACCGTGCATAAGGATTTGACGGAGAGGCTTCCCGAAATCAATCCCGATTTAGCGAATCAGGTGAAGGAAATTTTGGAATATCATAAGTCCATTCGCCATATTCGAGGAGGAGAAGCGACAAAGATCAAATATAAGCGGAATAAGGAAAATAAATCAGGGGAAGTTTCACTGAAAGTTTAATATTTTCCTGTGGCACCGGACGCATTACATAAGATTAAAAAAAGAGAGAGAAAATCTCATTTTGCGAGGTGGCCTGACAGTCTCCGGTGCTCTTTTCTGTATAAGAAACGTTCAAACTCCTCCAGCTCTAAGTGTAGACTTATGTTAATAGTTACGATATATTCTATTATGAACATAGCTGGATTTTATCAATTGCTTGTTGTTTTGCTTTGGACGAGCTTTTTATAGATGGTTGAATCATAATGTGGAGAAGTAAGCCTTTGGAGAGGAATGCAGATGAGTTATCCAAATAAAGAAACCCCAGTTGACAAAAAGTCGGAAACGGTTGAAAGTCCCGGACAGGAAACCAAAGAAAAAAGCTCGCCTTCGGAAACCAAAGAAATGACGCGTTTGCCCGTCGGAAAGCTGAAATGGAGCAAAGACGAAGAGGAAGAGCAGGATATAGAACTGATCTTGGCCAAAAGCAAAAAAAATGAGGCGGTTTCTCCCAAAAAAGAAGATGGAAACGAATCCAGTACGGCGGGCGTTGCCGGGAATTCGCCGAAATCTTCTCCGAAAGAGGATGCAGATCCTCTCTCCAAGCCGCAAGGGAAAGCGGGCCTGGCCAAAGAAGGGGAAACCCCGCAAAAGGAAGTTGCTTCTTCTGCCGAGTCAACGCAGACGGCCAAGCGGGAGCTTACGATCGAAGACACATTAACTCCGATTGACTTTAAGGAGTACCTGATCGATCCCAAGCAAACCAAAAGCGAAGAACAGGCGCAGTTTAAAACGGAAGTTAAAAAACCTGTCTTTCAAGCAGAACCGCTTCCGAAAAAAGAAGAATCGAACGCAAAAGCAGAAAAAGAAGAACCAAAGTCGAAGGAACAGAAAGAAAAGCCCAAGGTAAAAGAAAAAACCAAAGCAAAAGAGAAACCAAGTGTACAGGATAAACGTTTTGGGGAAGATGCAAAAGAAGATAAAAAATCTTCGAGCCAAAACCTGGCGCGGATAGCCAAAATCCTGTGGTTCCCCGTTACGATCGTTGTGGTCTTGATTGTAGGATTCATCATCGGTCATACGGTGATCGGGGATCAACCGGCAGGCGATCTTTTTAATATGAGCATGTGGAACCATATCTATGATTTGCTCTTTACGAAATAGGCCCGTCGAGGTTGTACAGACGGGAGCTTTTCTTTTCGGAAGAGGGGATCGTGTGAAAATCAGTAACTGTGAGGAGGGATCCTGGTGAATTTGCCCAATCTGATTACGTTGGTTCGCTTTGTTTTTATTCCCTTGTATCTGTTCGTTTTCTTTTCGGATTTGCCGGGCCACATGTACTGGGCGGTTGGGATTATCCTTCTCGCAGGTTTGACTGATGTGTTGGATGGATACTTAGCGCGCAAGACCAAACAGATTACCCAGCTCGGAATTATGTTAGACCCGTTGGCGGACAAGCTGATGATGATCGCCATTTTCCTGTCGCTTCTGATTTCGGGGAAAATCAGTTTTTGGGCGGCTTTTGCGATCTTTTTCCGCGATTTTACCATGATCGTCTGCTCGGCGATTTTTCATTTTCGCGGTAAAAAAACGGTTCCGGCCAACATTTTCGGCAAGCTGACAACCGTTCTTTTCTATTTGACATTATTCCTTCTTCTTTTCGACTTGCCGAATGCCGAAACGTTCTTGTGGTCGGTGATTGTGCTCTCTTATATCACTTCGCTCATCTATATGCTGCAATTGAAAACGGTCAATGGACGGATGATGCAATAAGAATCGGCGAAAATAAAACCGATTCTTTTTTTATATAAAGAGATTTTGTATGATAAGGGAATGGGGAGGTGCACCAATGACGGCACGAAATATTACACGTACTATTATCGTAGAAACCCCCTCCAGACCGGGCAATTTGGGCAAAGTGACCACTGCGATCGGACAGGCCGGCGGAGATATCGGGGATATTACCACTATCAAAATCGGACCGCTCTCCACCGTTCGTGATATCACGGTTCAATTTGAAAGCGATGAACAATTGGAAGTGGTTGTGCGGGCGATCGAAGCACTTGGAGGCGGCATTTATGTGCACGGAGTTTCAGATGAGGTGCTGAGAGCGCACGAAGGTGGGAAAATCCGGATGGTCAGCAAGTTGGATATACGCTCACTGGCTGACTTGCGCCGGGTGTATACCCCTGGTGTGGCTGACGTTTGCCGCGTAATCCAGGAAGAGCCGGAGAAAGCCCGATATTATACAAGCATCGGCAATACTGTGGCTATTGTGACGGATGGTACGGCCATCTTGGGATTGGGAAATATCGGACCGCTGGCCGGGATGCCGGTGATGGAAGGGAAAGCGGCATTATTTGACCGCTTTGCCGGAATCAGCGGTATCCCGATTTTGCTTGACACCAGCGATCCCGATGAGGTGGTTCGCACGATTAAGAACATCAGTCACAGTTTTGGTGGCATTTTGTTGGAGGATATCGGTTCCCCGCATTGCTTTGAAATCGAAGAACGCCTGAAACGGGAACTCCCGATTCCCGTCATGCATGATGACCAGCACGGAACGGCCGTTGTCACTCTTGCCGCAGCGATTTCGGCTTGTCGTGCGACCGGAATTGAACTGAGGGACGCAGTCGTCGGACAGATTGGTCTGGGGGCGGCGGGACTGGCCATTTGCCGCATGTTTATGGCTTATGGAGTTAAAGAGATGTGCGGGGTGGATCGTCAGGCAGCCGCGCTCGACCGTTTGCGGCAATACGGTGGCACACCGCTCGGTTCACTGGAAGAGTTGATGGAAAAATGTGACATCGTCGTGGCAACCACTGGCGTTCCGGGCCTGATCAAGCCGGAGATGATTCGTCAGGGGCAGGTGATTCTGGCGCTTTCCAATCCGAAGCCGGAGATCGATCCGGTATGTGCCCTGAAAGCGGGAGCAGCATTTGCCGCGGACGGGCGTTCGGTCAACAATGTTCTCGGATTCCCCGGAATTTTCCGCGGGGTGCTCAATGCCGGCGCACGTGATATCACCCATGAGATGCTGGTAGCGGCGGCACAGGCTATCGCCGATTGCACCAGCGAAGGAGAACTGGCTCCTCACCCGCTTGATCCGGAAGTGCATCGAAGAGTGGCCCGCGCCGTGGAACAGGTGGCTTCGCAAAAAAATTGAAGATGATTGATGAAAGCATTAAGAAAAGAGGCTCCTGCTCAGATGCCGGAGTCTTTTTTGTTTGGGAAAATGCACCTTCATTTGTAAGAAATCCGCCCATTTTGCGGGCGCCGCTCCCTTGGTATTTCCAGGGCCCATTCGTTATAATGATGACAAGTGCCTGAAGCCGGAAAGCCCTGAGAATGGAAAGGAGTTTGATCATGGAACTTGATGCAAAGCAGATTCAGGAAATTATTCCGCACCGCTACCCCTTTTTGCTGGTCGATAAGATCACGCACCTTGAGCCGGCAAAGAAAGCAATCGGTGTGAAAAATGTGACAATCAACGAGCCTTTTTTCCTCGGCCATTTTCCGGAATATCCGGTGATGCCGGGAGTTCTCATCATTGAAGCATTGGCGCAGGTGGGAGCGGTTGCGGTTCTCAGCTTGGAGGAAAATCGCGGCAAAATCGCGTTCTTTGCCGGGATCGACAATGTGCGTTTCCGCGATCAGGTCAAGCCGGGTGATGTGCTGACGCTGGAGGTGGAAATGACCCGCGTCAAAGGACGGGTAGGCAAAGGGAAAGGGACAGCCCGCATCGGTGATAAAGTGGTGGCCGAGGGAGAATTGATGTTTGCCATTTCCTGAACGGAAGAGCTTGATACATAAAAGCGGAAGGTCCGTGAAAGGAGGACCTTCCTTCTCATGTCCGTTTCGGTTAATCCCAGAGATGAAAAAGGCGAAGACTGAAATAGAGAATACCCCATAATGGAAGACTAATCATTATCCCGTTTATGATTCCGAGCATGGAGTCATACGAATCACTCGCCATTTTTTGTCTCCTCATGATCCTTTCTCCTCCAAAAGGGGTGTTATGCTTATTATCACCGATTTGGCCCGATCTACCCCCGGAGAATCAGTGGAAATGAAATCCGCTTGGTCTTTTATTTCTGAAGGATGTGTTGGACGATGAAAAAACGCATACTCGTTATTTCCCATATGTATCCAAATGGTGTAAACCCGATGGCGGGAATTTTTGTGCAAAACCAAACAAAAGCACTGCAAGAGGCCGGGCTAGATGTTCGCGTCGTCGCCCCGATGCCTTCATTTCCGCTTTATCCGAAATGGCGGGGGTACCGCCGTTTGCCCGGGCGGATGGTAAGAGAGGGAATTCCCGTCCATTATGTGCCGACACGGATGTTTCCGGGTGGATTTTTCTTTTCGCAGTATGGGAATTACTATATCGATTCACTGCGAAAAGTGATTTCCTCCATCCGCGAGGAATTTTCCTTCGACCTGATCCATTGCCATACGATTTATCCGGATGGTTATGCAGGAGCAAAATTGAAAGAGGAGTTTGGAGTCCCGGTTGTCAGCACGATCCACGGATCTGATATTTTGCTTTATCCAAAGCGGAACAAGGGAGTCCATGCCCGCACGCTTCGTGCACTTCAGGGAAATGATCATGTGATCGCAGTGAGTGACCGGCTGAAAAGAGAAGCACTGGCCATGTGGCCGGACCTTTCTGTTTCCACCATCTATAACGGCTTTGACCCCAAGCAGTTCTTCCCGGTGGCGAAAGAAGAAGCACGGCGGCGACTGGGATTGCCGGAACGGGAAAAAAGCGTGTTGTTTGTGGGAAACCTGCTCCCGGTCAAAGGGGTTCATTTTCTTTTGCAAGCGTTTAAGCAAATCGTTCCGGATGGAAACGGAATCCGCCTTTATTTGGTCGGAGATGGACCGCTTCGCGCAGAATTGGCCCGGCAGGCGGAGGAATTGGGCATTGCGGCACATGTAACTTTTTTGGGCAGAAAACCCTATGACGAGATCCCTTTGTGGATCAGCAGTGCGGATGTGGTCGCATTGACCAGCCTGAGCGAGGGATTGCCGTCGATTTTGCTGGAAACGATGGGGTGCGGCCGGCCGATGGTGGCAACGGATGTCGGAGGAATTTCAGAGGTGTTGAGAAACGGCGAGACGGGTTGGCTCGTCCCGAGCGAGAATGTGGAACGCATTGCTGCTTCCTTGAGGGAAATTCTGGAGGATGAAGAGCTTTGCCGGAGAATGGGAGAGCAGGCATTGGAGGCGTCCAAATCCCTGACCTGGGAACAGAATGCGGCCAGAACCAAAGAGTGTTACAAAGAAGTGATAGAACGGAAAAGTTTATGACTTTTTTGATGTGGGGATACCCAAAACATTTCAACTATGTTACAGTGTATGGTAGGTTTGTAACGTTACTGTAATATATGCTTGTGAATAATCAGGATGAAAAGAGGGATTTTTGAGAGCGGATGACCTCCGTTGACGTCACGGAACGAAAGAGGTTTGATCCGCGTTCGGGGGATAATTGCCAGAGCGATCTTGCTCAATCCCCTGCATCAAGGTGTAAGAGCCTGACGCAACAATCCACTTTGTTGTTCGTTTTTCAATACCATTTTATTCTCATGAGCGATACTTAAAAATGTAAATCGTGTTGACCGATTTTGTGGATAAGAAAAGAGGGCGATTCTGTGATACGCTATGGAATTGTAGGCTGTGGACATATTGCCAAAAAGCACGTGGCTGCCATAGCGGCAGTGGAAGGAGCCGAGCTGGCAGCCGTTTGCGATACCAACGAAGAGCGGCTGAAGGAGTTTGCTGTGGGCGACGTTCGCGGTTACACCGATTTATCGGAAATGCTGAAATCGGATATCGATGTGGTGAATATCTGCACCCCCAGCGGACTGCATGCAGATTTGACCGTACAGGCGGCTGAAGCGAAAAAACATGTGATCGTGGAAAAACCGATGGCGCTCACCCTGGAAGATGCCGATCGAATGATCGATGCCTGTGAGCGAAATGGAGTGAAAATGGCTGTCGTTCATCCAAACCGTTTTCGCCCGGCTGTCGTCCAATTGCGCAAACAATTGGAGAACGGGGCTTTTGGAAAACTGGGTCACGCCAATGCGACCGTGCGCTGGAACCGGAATCAAGCTTATTACGACCAGGCACCCTGGCGCGGAACCAAAGCGATGGATGGCGGCGTGTTGATGAACCAGGCCATTCACAATATGGATCTTTTGCTGTGGATGATGGGCGATATCGAGGAAGTTTCCTCATATCATGCGACCCGTGTTCGTGACATTGAAGCGGAAGATACGTCGGTTTCGATCATCCGTTTTAAAAACGGCGCTCTCGGCGTGCTTGAAGCGGCTGTCACCATTTATCCGCGCAATCTGGAGGAATCCCTCAGTATTTTCGGGGAAAAAGGGACGGCCATCATCGGCGGGCCAACCGCAAACTGGATCAAGCAATGGAAGTTTGAGGGACTGGAAGAGGACGAAGCACAAGCGGTCATCGAGCAGGTGGAAAAGGACCCTTACGGCATTCCCGGTCACCAGTGCATCATTCAGGATATGACGGATGCGATCCGCGAAGACCGCACGCCGGTTGTCTCCGGGGAAGAAGGACGGAAAGCGCTCAGCTTCGTGATTGCTTGCATCGAGTCTGCCGAAACCGGAAAACCGGTACGCATGGCTGAATTAAACCGCAAATAAAGGAGTCAGGATAACCATGAAAAACATCCCTTTGTTAGATTTACAAGCACAATTGGCAACAATTCGCGGCGAAGTATTAACCGCTGTTGAAAAGGTGCTTGACAGCGGGCAGTACATCATGGGTCCGGAAGTAAAGGCATTTGAAGAAGAAGTGGCCAATTACGTCGGCGTGAAACATGCGGTCGGAGTTGGAAATGGAACGGATGCGCTTCTTCTGGCTCTGGATGCTGCGGGCATTGGCGCCGGAGATGAAGTGATCACCACGCCGTTTACGTTTTTCGCCACTTCCGAGGTCGTGTCCAGACTGGGAGCAACCCCCGTTTTCGTCGATATTGATCCCAAAACCTACAATATCGATGTTGATCAGATCAAGGCAAAAATCAATGAAAAAACGAAAGCGATCATTCCGGTTCACATTTTCGGGCAGCCGGCCAACATGGATGAAATTATGGAACTGGCTGAAAAGCATAACCTGTTTGTGCTGGAAGACGCCGCACAAGCGATGGGTTCGGAATATAAAGGACGCAAGATCGGTTCACTCGGACATGCAGCAACCTATTCCTTTTTCCCGACCAAAAACCTGGGCGGATATGGAGACGGCGGGATGGTCGTTACCAATGATGATGAATTGGCGAGCAAGATTCGCATCCTGCGCGTCCACGGAAGCAATCCGAAATATTATCACAGCGTGCTCGGGTACAACAGCCGCCTCGATGCGATTCAAGCCGCCATCCTGCGCATCAAATTGCGCCATTTGGATGACTGGAACAATGCCCGCCGGCAAAAAGCGGCACTTTATAATGAATTGCTCAAGGATACTCCGCTGGTTACGCCATATGCCGCAGAAGATCGCAAGCACATTTATCATCTTTACATCGTGCAGGCGGAAGACCGCGACGATCTGATGGCATACCTGAAGGAAAAAGGAATTTCCACCGGCGTTTACTATCCGGTGCCATTGCATCGCCAGAAAGTGTATGAATCGCTCGGTTACGGAGAAGGAAGCATTCCCAATGCGGAGTACATGGCCAAACGCACGTTTGCGCTGCCTCTTTATGCAGAGCTCTCCGATGAAACCATTCACGCGATTGTCGATACGATTAAAACGTATTACAACAAATAAGGGCAAAGGATGGAATGATCCATGAGCGGAAAAACATTGCTGCAAAAAATTAACGATAAATCAGCCGTGATCGGCGTTGTCGGATTGGGATATGTCGGTTTGCCGCTCGCCGTCGAAAAAGCAAAAGCGGGCTTTAAAGTGATCGGCTTTGATATCCTGCCAAACCGCGTCGACATGGTGAACAAAGGAATCAACTATATCGGGGACGTTGTGGATGAAGAGCTGAAAGAACTGGTTTCGGAAGGTTTGCTTCGTGCAACCACTGATTATTCCCTCATCTCCGATGTAGATGCGGTGGCTATTTGCGTTCCCACCCCCCTTGATCAATATCAGCAACCCAATGTCTCCTATGTGGAGAATTCGGCGAAAAGCATCGCCAAATACCTTCATCCCGGCATGCTGGTTGTTCTGGAAAGCACGACGTATCCGGGAACGACGGAAGAAGTGGTCAAACCGATTCTGGAGGAAACCGGCCTGAAAGTGGGAGAAGAGTTCTTCCTCGCTTATTCGCCGGAACGGGTAGACCCGGGCAACAAAGTATTTAACACCAAAAACACGCCCAAAGTGGTTGGCGGGGTAACGCCGGAATGTACGGAGATTGCCGCTGCGCTTTACCGCTCGGTGCTCGAAGGGGAAGTTCACGTCGTCTCCAGCCCCAGAGTGGCGGAGATGGAGAAGATTTTGGAAAACACCTTCCGCAATATCAATATCGCCCTGGTCAATGAAATGGCGATTTTGTGCAATAAAATGGGCATCGATATCTGGGAGGTGATCGATGCGGCAAAAACAAAACCTTATGGCTATATGGCGTTTTATCCGGGACCGGGGCTGGGCGGTCACTGCATTCCGATCGATCCGTTCTACCTCACCTGGAAAGCGCGTGAATACAACTACCACACCCGCCTGATCGAAGTGGCCGGAGAAATCAACAATGAAATGCCGGAATTCGTGGTCGACCGCATCATGAAAGTGCTCAATCGCTACGGCAAAGCGTTGAACGGAGCGAAAGTGGCCGTGCTCGGCGTCGCCTACAAAAAAGATATTGACGACTATCGCGAATCGCCGGTGATGGAGATCGTGCAACTCCTTGAAAAATATCGCGCTGATTTTGTGACGGTTGACCCGCATATCTCCACCTTCCGTGCCGGAGACAAAGAGTATGAAACCGTGCCGTTGACCGAAGAATTGCTCGAGTCTGCCGATCTTGTCCTGATCACGACCGATCACAGCGCATTTGATTACGAATTGATTGCCAAAAAAGCGAAAGTCATCTTTGATACGCGGAATGCGCTGAAAGATGTACAAAAAATCGAAGCGGATTACGAAAAACTATAAAGGCGGGTTTTTCCATGAAAAACTTTGTGCATGAGTCAGTCAAGATGGGGACAGGTGTCTCCATCGGCTTCTTTTCCGTCGTAGAAGAAGGAGTCGTGTTGGGCGATAACGTGACCATTGGCAATAATGTAACCATTCATGCAGGAACTGTGATCGGATCAAACGTATATATTTCAGATAACTGCGTGTTGGGGCGCTGGCCTCGTCCGGCCAAGAGTTCCACGGTAAAAGTGGATGCCGATCTGCCGCCGCTCACCATCGGCGACGGAACGACGATCGGGGCCAATACCGTCCTTTACCGGGGGAGCACGTTTGGCAAAGAGGTTATGATCGGCGATCAGGCCTCTGTCCGTGAAAAATGCACAATCGGTGACCGTGTGGTTATCGGGCGTGGAGTGGCCGTGGAAAATCAAGTGGAAATCGGTTCTTTCACCAAAATTCAGACGAATGCTTACATCACTGCCTATACGACCCTGGAAGAGCGCGTCTTCATCGCGCCAACCGTGACCACAACCAACGATAACTTTATGGGACGGACCAAAGAGCGGTTTAAATTCGTTAAGGGCCCGCTGGTGAAACGGGGAGCCCGCGTGGGAGGCGGTTCCATTCTGTTGCCGGGTGTAACCGTGGCGGAGGAAAGTTTTATTGCTGCCGGTGCTTTGGTTCACCGCGATACGGAAACGGCCAAAGTTTATGTCGGGGTGCCTGCACGTGTTTTGCGTGAAGTGCCGGATCGCGAAAAATTGGAAAATCAGGATTAACCACCACACCTCATATACGGAAAAGGTGTAGCGTATGAAACAATATATAAAGAGATTATTCTCCGATTCTGCCGCTTTTGCCATCGCAACCATGGGGAACAAGCTGGTTTCGGCCATGCTTGGCCCCGTCTTTATCGCCTACCTGAGCATGGGGAAATACGCTGACTGGGGACAGACCAATGTCGTGACCATGGTGCTCCAGTACGTCTGCATTCTGGGTACAGATGCCGCGATGGCTTTTTATTTTTATGATGCCAAGACGGTGGAAGACCGCCGAATCTATTTTACCAATGCACTTCTTTTCAGTGCCGGAACCTGTATCGTTTTCACCCTGCTCGTTTACTTGTTTGGCGGGCCTTTGACAGACGCACTTTATGCGAATAGTGAAAATTATACCTATTTGCTGCCGGTTGCTTTCCTTGCGACAGTTGGCGCTATTGTGATTCAGCATATTTTGGGGTATGCCCGGTACAGCCGCCGGGTCTGGACCTTTAACATCTTTAGTATGGCCTATGTGATCGGTTCTAATCTCCTGAGCATTTTATTTTTGGCCTATTTTCACGACGGGGTCATGGGGATCTTTTACGGACAGTTGATCGGTCAAGTAGGTGTGGCTCTCATTTTGCTCTATCTGTTCCGAGGGGAATTTCACCTGAAAATCTCACGCCGGCACTTATCGGATCTGATTCGTTACGGAGCCCCGCTCCTTCCGACCTTGCTGGCGTTTTGGGCGATGAGTTCCGTTTCCAGACCGATCATCTACCATTTGGCTTCGCCGGAACACGCCGCCATTTATGAAGCGGTGATGCGGCTCGCCAGCATTATTGTGTTGATCACCTCTCCGTTTCAGCTGGCATGGCGGCCTTTTTCCATGTCGATCAAAGATCGTGAAGATGCTCCGGAGCTGTTCGCCCTGGTCGGCCGGGCTCTGCTTGTGGTCGGAACGCTCGCGGTCATGATCTTAACCTTTTTTATCCAATGGATCTACGGCCTTTACACCGTCGGAAAACACGGTTATGGTATGGGATATATTTATGTTTGGGCTGTTTCACTCGGCACTTTTTTCAACGTCTTGCAAAACGTGTTCGGTGTCGGTTTGCTGATCAAAAAGAAAACCAAAGTGATTTCCTATGGTTTTATGATTGCAGCTGTTGTTTATTTGGTGGGTAATCTGATCCTGGTGCCGATCTTCAATATCTGGGGTTCGGTTTCCATGACCGTATTGGCTTACTTGATCGTCATCGTTTGGGTGTACTATCAAAACCAAAAGGTATATCCTATCAACTTCCGGTTTCGCTCGATTGCCATCTATCTCGCAGTCTTCTTTATCTCCATGATCGGCATTACTTATGTGCAAGCCAACCATCTGGAAAACGCATGGCTCTATTATTTGCTGGCACTGGGAGTGACGATGGGCACTGTGTTTGCAACCGGGCTGTTTTCCATTCGTTCACTGAATCGAATCGGTCGGGCATTGCCTAAACTAGGTGGAAAAGGGTGAGAGTTGGTGAGTGAGCTGTTGTTTCCTAGACAGAAGCGTTTAGAAACATTGTTTTATCTCATGATTGTTTTTGCGCTGCTGGGACCCTCCTTTGGCGTCCCGGTGGCGGACTTTCGTTTGACATTTTTCCGCGTTGCCTTTGTTCTGCTGGCGGCTGGCTTCGTTTTGCGCCTGGTGGGACAAAAACAACTGGCGGCTTCACATATGATGCCGGTTCGCTGGTATGTGACATTTTTCGCGTTTTGGTTTCTTTACGGTGTTGTCAGCCTGGCATGGGTGATGAATTATGGCTATGCTGTCCGTTATCTCAGTTATTTGGTGTTTATGATGCCGCTGTCCCTTGCCTTTCCTTATTTTATCGATACGGAGCAGAAATTCTGGAAGACGAGCCGCATCCTGTTTTGGGTCTTTGCTTCGATCGTTTTCTTCGGGGTATTTGAATCGATCACGCTGCTCCATCTTCCGACCTCGGCTGTGTTTGGCAAAGCCTCGGCAAGTGTGACTACGGTGTTCAGGAATCAAAATGATTTTGCCAGCTGCATTACGATTGCCCTTCCGTTTTTGATCTCGGCACTCTATATGCTGAACTTGAAACGAAAGCACAAATGGTTTATCTATATCACCGGGATCCTGGCCTTGTACGATTTGATGGCTACGGGATCGCGCAGCAACACTTCCTTTGCCCTGCCGCTCGCATCCCTTGTCCTGGTGGTGGGCCTCACCTTTGTCATGGAACGCAAGCGTATCACCAAAAAGAACCTGGCCACGGCATTGATTGCCATTATCGCCGCGGTGATTACGGTCAATGTGCTGAGCCAGTTGTTTTTAAGCCCGGAGGCACGGGAGCAGGCGAAGACGAAACTGTCCAGCACGTTTGGCTTCATCATGGACGTCCAGCATTCGGACTGGAGCCTGGACGACGGGAGCGATGATGTGGTCAAAGGGGAAACGGGTGAAAGTGCCACTGTCCGCAAATATCTTATCCTGAACGGGTTGAGATTCCTGCAAGAGTCCCATTATATGGGTGTCGGTGCCGGTAACGTCGAGGCTTGGATGGATAAATACGGCGTAAAAGTAAACAAAGTCAACATTCACAACTGGTGGGCGGAAATCCTCGTCAATTTCGGCGTAATCGTGTTTGTTCTCTATATGGCGCTCTATGTCTGGATGTTGTGGCGTTTGTGGAAATTGGCCAGCCTGAAACACTCACCGTCATTAAGCCCGGTAATGCGCTGGGGCGCGTACTCCTGTCTGGCTTCGTTGACCGGTTTTTTCTTCGGGGCAATGGCGCCGAGCACATGTATCGGTTTCACTCCGATGTGGGTGATTTATGGATTAAGTTTGGCGGTGATTGTTGTCGGGGAGAATCAAAAGGCCGCGAAAACCCAATAAATGTTTAATGGATACGGCTATCAAGAATAGCCGTTTTTTATTGACAAACTTAAGAAAATATCAAGATTGCTATGTTGGGCGGGATTATTATTTTGTAATATGGAGACAGATACTTTTAGGTCGTTTTGTCACAGTGAAAGGAGAAGCGTTTGTGGCGGCAAAAGTCATGATTTTCAGTTCGGTTCATCCCTACGATGATTCGCGCATTTTTCACAAACAGGCGAAATCATTGGCGAAAGAAGGATATCAGGTAGAACTTCATGCCGTCGCTGATTTTGCGGAAAAGGTGATCGATGGTGTACGGATCTTCGGCGTCAAACGGGTGAATAAAAAATGGAAACGGCTGACGTGCGGTTTTACTCTGTTTCGAAGGGCACTCAAAAGCGGAGCGGATCTGTTTCACTTTCATGATCCCGAATTGCTTCCGTGGGGAGTGCTGCTCACCTGGATCACCGGTTGCCCCGTGATCTACGATTCGCATGAGGACCTGCCCAAACAGATTCACACCAAACCATGGATTCCGCAAAAAATCCGCGGTCCTTTATCCCGTCTGGTGCATAAGGTCGAAAAAGGCCTGGCCAAAAAACTGGCCGCTGTCGTCACGGCAACCGATTCGATTCGCGATCAATTCAAAACGGCAAAAAACGTGACAGTCATTAAAAACTATCCTTTGCCCATGCCGAAGCTCGACAAGCGGGAAGATGAGGTCAACCGGATTTTGTATGTGGGGGGAATCTCCTATTTACGCGGCTATAAGGAGATGATTCAGATGATGGATCATCTGCCTGAAGAGCTGCAGGCAGAACTCCATCTGATCGGCCCTCTGCAGCATATTGCTCCGGAAGACCAGAATCAGGAGGAATTGGCGCAAAAGCGAATCTATTTGCATGGACGGATTTCATTTGCTGAAGTTCAGGAGTGGCTGGCCAGGGGGAAAGTGGGGCTGGTTTGCCTCCACCCGGTTGAAAATTACCGTGAATCCTTGCCGATCAAGATGTTTGAGTATATGGCGGCCGGCTTGCCCCTCGTCGCAACCGATTTTCCCCTGTGGCGCGAAATTGTCGAAACCAGTCACTGCGGCTTTATCGCTGACGCTCTCGATCCCAAGGATATTGCTGAGAAAGTCACCAAGCTCCTGACGGATGATTCGTTGCGCCAACAGATGGGGGCTGACGGAAGACGGGCGCACGAAGAGATTTATAACTGGCATGTGGAAGAAAAGAAACTCCTTGCGCTGTACAAACAATTATTGAGCTGAAGAAACCCCGGTCATCATCGGTCGATGGCTGGGGCTTTTTTGTTGTGCGCTGCAGATAAAAAAACTGATTGCCAGGTTTGTGCGGCCGGAGCGACGAAAGTCCCCCCGGACAATGGTGGTGACCAGCGGTGCGCCGATGCCGAGCACTGCTTTCATGACGGGGCCTTTGCCTGTTTTGAAGCCCCAGTAACAGAATCGGCCAGCGCGCAAATCTCCAAGATGAACCGCAAGGCGGCCTTTACCTGTTTGATTGCGGACATAAGTTGTGCCGCTCCGTGTGTAAATATTTCGCTTACATAACGGATGAAACCAATCCGTTTGGCGAGCCTTTCTTTTATGAGAGAATTATCCGGAGTTTTCAAAAAGGATGCTTTCGGACCAAAGCATCCTTTTTGCATTTTGTGTCACTCGGTGTATTCCAATTGTTTGGCCAAAATATCGTGAACGCGCCGCACTTCCTGCTGGCTGATCTTAAAGTAATATACCCCGTTGATCATTGCGTCTTCTCCCCGGAAAGTGACGGTCTTGATCCGGTTTCCGGAGATTCCCGCATACAGGTTTTGCAGCTTGATCCACTCGATGGGAGGGATGTCCGTTTTGATATTGTCGCCCAATTTTTCCATGACGTTATCCAGCTTGGTCAGTGAACCCCAATTGGTTCCTTTTTGAAGGATGGCCCGGATCAATTCCTGCTGCCTTTTGATGCGTCCAAAATCCCCGTTCGGGTCCGCTTTTCGCATGCGCACAAAGGTCAGCGCCTGATTGCCGTTCAGGTGCATCGGCCCTTTGGTGAAATGAACTCCTTCATATGTAAAGTCAAAGGGCACTTCTACATCCACCCCGCCCAGTTCATCGACAATTTCCTTTAATCCCTGCATATTGATTTTGACATACGCGTCAATCGGTAAATCGAGAAAATTTTCCACGGTGAGCCGGGTCAGCCGGGCACCTCCGTAGGCATAACTGTGGTTGATTTTCGTTTTTTCTTCCCTTCCCGGGATTTTTACCAAAGTATCGCGCGGGATATTGGTCAGAATCGCTGTTTTCGTTTGGGGATTAATGGCAGCGATCATAATCGTGTCCGATCTTCCGATGTCTCCTTTCCGTTCATCGACGCCCAGAAGCAAGATCGAAACCGGATCATTTGTCAAGGAGACGGCTTCTTGCCTTTTATTCGATTTGATGCGCGTCGAAGGATCATAGGCTCGTCCCATCGCCAGCCAGATCTGATAGGCATAATAGGCAAAAGCGATGACCATGGCGAAAATCAGGACGGAAAGAATGCGCAAAAATCGTCTTTTCAATGTGTTTTCCCCTCACTTGTCCAGATTGTGGCGGCAACGAAGACCGCGCTCATTTTCCATAACCCCACGATCCCACCGGCTGATTGGTTCTGTGCCGATGGCGTTTTATGGCGCCTCTCTTATCGTTATTTTCAATAAATTGAATTTATTTACAGATGGCTTTTTGCATTATAACAAATATTCAGCCAATGATCGAGGATGATTTTTGGAACCTGCATTGAATCCGATCCTGTGTTTTCCGGAAAGCGGCTTCGGAAACAACTAGTAAGAAAGACATCCCAAAGAGGTGTTGGCAATGAATATTGCGGAGGAAATGGTTCAGTCTCTGGAGGAAAAAGGGGTTCGCTATCTGTTTGGCGTTCCCGGGGAAGAAAATATTGATTTTCTGGAAGCGGTACGGAACTCCTCCATTCAATTTATCTTGACCAGACATGAACAAACCGCAGCGATGATGGCAGCGATGGTTGGCCGGTTAACGGGGATTCCCGGTGTTTGCCTGTCCACATTGGGGCCGGGGGCGGTCAACCTGGCGACAGGGGTGGCGACTGCCAATGCTGACGGTCTCCCTTTGATCGCGATTGCCGGGCAGGCGGAGACGAACCGACTGCATCATCCTTCCCACCAAATGGTGGATTTGCCTGAGTTTTTCCGCCCGATTACGAAGTGGAGCACGACGATTCGCCACTCGTCCGCGCCGCGGGAAACCATTGAGAAAGCATTCAACCTGGCCATGAGCGAGAAGCCGGGTGCCGTGTTTATTGAACTGCCGGAAGATCTGGCCGTAAAAGAAGGTGACAGCGTTACCGGGATTGCAAGTGCCCTGGGCAGGGTGGAAGCCGCGGAAATTGACATGAAACGGGCGGCAGAGCAAATCAATGCGGCTGAGATGCCGCTCATTTTAGCCGGAGCGGGCACTCTTCGCGGAAAGGCGAGCCGGGAAGTAGCGGCTTTATCGGAGAAGCTGTGTGCTTCTGTCCTGGAAACGTTTATGGGAAAAGGAGCGGTGTCATGGAGGCTGGACACGCATCTGGCCGCCGCCGGGACATGGGGGCGCGATTGGGCCGATGAAGCGATTGACAAAGCTGATCTCGTGCTGGCCATCGGCTATGATTATATCGAATATTCGCCTGTTCGCTGGAATAAGGAACGCAAACAGGTGGTTCATATCAACTGGCAAGAAGCGGAAGTGGATGCCCATTATCCGGTTGTTGCCAGCCTGATCGGAGATCTGTCATGCAATTTGGCACGCTTGACGGAGCTGGTAAGGGAGCGAACGGCCTTACCGGCTCCGTTTGCCGAGTTGCGGAGGAAAATTCGCCAAGAGTGGGAAGAGGCCGGACAGGACACGGCTTTTCCGCTAAAACCGTCCAAAATATTATATGACCTGCGCGCCGCGATGAATGACGATGATCTCGTTGTATGCGACGTCGGGGCGCACAAGGTCTGGCTCGGGCGGATGTTTCCCGTGTTTGCCCCTGATACGTGTTTCATATCCAACGGACTGGCAACGATGGGGGTTGCGCTTCCCGGGGCGATCGCAGCCAAATTGGTGAAGCCGGAGCGCCGGGTGGTGGCCGTTTGCGGCGACGGCGGATTCCTGATGAATGTGCAAGACCTGGAGACCGCCGCCCGGCTAAAACTGCCGCTGGTGATTCTGCTGTGGAGAGACGGAGGTTACGGCTTGATCGAGTGGAAGCAGTTGGAAAAGTTCCGCCATTCTCACCATGTGACGTTTGGCAATCCCGATTTTGTCCATTTGGCGCGTTCCTTCGGAATAGAGGGCTGTCGGGTGGAGAAAGGGGAAGAGTTGCGTCCCCTGCTGGAGAAAGCTCTTCATGCGGAAGGGCCCGTTCTGATTGATTGTCCGGTCGATTACAGGGAGAATCTTAAGTTGGAAGAGAAAATCAGATTCGGTTGCGGAGATGAGACAAGATGAGGGAATTCGGATTATTTATCGAAGGCAAATGGGTGTCCGCGAAGTCCAACGCTTTGTTTGATCTGACCGGTCCGGCGACGGGGGAGGTGGCGGGCCGGGTGGTGGATGCCGCTCCCGAGGATGTGAAAAAAGCGACAATGACGCGGCTGATTTTCTTCTGTGGTACAGCGAAGAAGCAAAACGCATTTATGGAGAAACCATTTTGGCCTCCCATCCCCGCAAGCGCCTGTTTGTGATCAAGCACCCGGTCGGAGTTGTCGTGGCAATCACCCCGTGGAATTTCCCGGCGGCGATGATCACTTGCAAGCTTGGCCCGGCGCTGAAGGAGGCCGGCAGGGCCTTGAGGAGCATTTGGGAACGAAATACATCTCCGTCGGGGGAATTTGAGATTATGAACTTGAATATCGGAAAAGGGGAGCAAAAGACTGACCGTTTGCCGGCGGTTGGTCTTTTTTGCGTCCGGGCGAATGGCTGTTGACAGAATTGTAAAGCTTCTATTTATAAGCTCCCTTTGCTTATTATTTGTCCAGTTGGTAAGATTATTTACAGACAAAGGGAGTGTTTTCCGCTTTGTCGAGGGAGAAAAACCAACCTAATTGGAGAGGGGTTTATTGTCGATGAAGGTGTTAGTGACCGGCGGTGCCGGTTTTATCGGTTCGCATATTGTTGATCAGTTAGTGGAAAAAGGGGATCAAGTGGTTATTGTTGACAACATCTCCTCCGGAAGAAAAGAAAATATAAATGAAAAAGCCCGCTTTTACCAAATAGATATCACCGATTCCGATCTGTTGAATGTGTTTGAGCGCGAACGGCCCGAAGCGGTCATCCATCAGGCGGCGCAAATCCATGTTCATACCTCGGTGAAAGAGCCGATGTTTGATGCAACCGTGAACATTTTGGGAACCATTAATCTGCTTGAAGCCTGCCGCAAAACCGGTGTCAAAAAAGTGGTTTATGCTTCCTCGGCAGCGATTTACGGAAATCCCGAATACCTGCCCATCGATGAAAAGCACCCGGTCGCTCCGTTGTCCGGCTACGGCGTGTCGAAATATACACCCGAGCACTACTTCGCGATTTACCGTCAACTTTACGGATTGAATTACACGATTTTGCGCTACGCCAACGTGTACGGCTTGCGACAGGACCCGCGCGGGGAAGGCGGCGTTATCTCCATCCTGGTGGATAAATATCTGCGCCGTGAATCGTTCACTGTTTTTGGTGACGGGGAGCAGACCCGCGATTACATTTACGTGGGAGATGTGGCTCGAGCCAATATTATGGCCCTGTCACAAGGAGATGGTGAAGTGTTCAATGTGGGCACGGGTGTCAGCACATCGCTTAATGAAGTGGTAAAGCGCTTTAATGAGATCGCTGGGTATGAAAACAAGGTGGAATACGGCCCCGAACGGGAGGGGGATATCAAGCACAGCTATTTCAACAATGGAAAAATTCGCCGGGTACTCGGCTGGCAGCCGGAAGTGACACTTGAGGAAGGATTGCGTAAAACCTACGAATATTACCAGGATATCTACCGTAAAATGGACAAAGAAATGTAGAAACTAAAGAGGAATCCGGAGGACACAATTTCGCAACAAGCGGCCCGAAATCCATTCTTTTTTAACAAATCGGCTATTGTTTTTCAGGGCCATCTACAGTATACTTGGTTACAGTAATCGTTGAAACATTACTGTAATGTTACTGTCATTTTTGTAAACTTAACTTACGGACATAAGGGAACTGACCTTTGATCACTATACACAGCAGGAGTGGATAGCGGATGCGTTCAAAAATGGCCTATGAGAGCAATTCGCGCGCGTTTTCGGGCAAAGTTTCCACCTCTTCTTCACTGTACCCCGCTTTTAAGCGCGGTTTTGAGGTTTTCTTTTCGATTGCCCTGTTGATTTTCACGTTACCCGTATTGCTTTTGACCATGATCGCGATCAAGCTGGAATCGCCGGGCCCGGTTTTTTATAAACAAGAGCGTGTAGGGCTTAATGGAAAGACGTTTTACATTATCAAGCTGCGTTCGATGCGGACGGATGCGGAGAAAAACGGGCCGCAATGGGCAGCCAAAAATGACCCGCGCGTAACCCGGGTAGGCAAATTTATCCGCAAGACGCGGATCGACGAGATTCCTCAGTTGATCAATATTTTGCGCGGCGATATGAGCTTGATTGGTCCGCGTCCGGAGCGCCCTGTCTTTACCGAGCAGTTTGCCGAGGAAATTCCCGGATTTAAAAAGCGTTTGCTGGTGAAGCCCGGTTTGACGGGATGGGCGCAGGTAAACGGTGGATATGAGGCTACCCCTGCTGAAAAGTTTGAGATGGATATGTATTACATTCAACATCAGTCTTTCAAAATCGATATGCAAATCCTGTTGCGTACCGTCTGGGTTGTACTTTCCGGTAACGGAGCGCGTTAGGCCAAAAACGGGTGCCAGTCAGGGGCAACCCGTTTTGCGTTTATATTGAACATGAATGATAATTGTCTCTATTTTAAGCATCAGGTGCACCAGCGGCGTTTAAAAACAGAGCCGCAAGCAGTAATAAATCAACAGCCATAACGGGATGCTCAAACAGGAAGCATTCAATATTCCGATCCAAAAGGCTTTGCCGACAACCAGAGTTGTTTCCATGTCGGGCACCTCCATTTAACGGAAGGATGTATCTATATTATACGCCACGAACATGAGGGCTAGTGAGAAAATAGCGTTTTGTTAACGAAATGTAATGTCAGAGTAACAGTTGAGATATGAATGAAAACAGTTATGTTGATTCGATTACCATGCGCGGATCAAATTCATTATTCTGTTTTATGGATCAGGTCCATTGCACCCGCTTGTCCGTTGTTTTCCTGATTTTAGGTAAAGATAAAATAATTTTATTTATTGACTAATAATGTTCTGTGTGATAATTTATATTTCAGTTTGATGATACAATGAAATCAACGCGAATTTCTCTTATCGAGAGAGGGTTAGGGAACAGGCCCGATGACCCCTCGGCAACCATCTGTCCCCGGACAGAAAGGTGCCAATTCCTGCAGGGCAATTGCCCTGGCAGATGAGAGAAGGCGATAACGGCGTTTATCCCCTTTCTGCATCTGCGTGGAAAGGGGTTTTTTAGTGTGATTAAAGGTGGTGAAAAAATGATCGAGATCAATAATGTGATAAAAGAATATCCGGCACGTGGCAAAGGGGCGGCCGTAACCGCTCTTCAGGGAGTTTCCCTCAAAATCGAACGGGGCGATATTTTTGGGATTGTCGGTTACAGCGGAGCCGGGAAGAGTACATTGCTGCGCCTGATCAACGGTCTGGAAACCCCGACGAGCGGAGAAGTCATCGTCGATGGCAAGAATATTTCCGCGTTGAAAACAAAAGAGCTGCGTCAGGCGCGCCAAAAGATCGGCATGATTTTTCAGCACTTCCATTTGCTCTGGTCGCGTACGGTAAGGGATAATGTCGCCTTTCCGCTTGAAATCGCCGGAGTGCCCAAGCAGAAGATCGATGAGAAGGTAAATCACCTGCTTGAACGGGTGGGTTTGGCTGACCGGGCGAATGCCTATCCGTCCCAATTGAGCGGGGGACAGAAGCAACGGGTGGGGATCGCGCGTGCGCTGGCCAATGATCCGGATGTCCTGTTATGTGATGAGGCAACATCGGCTCTTGACCCTGAGACCACGGCTTCGATTTTGCAGTTGCTCAAGGAGATTCACAAGGATACCGGGATTACCCTTGTTCTGATTACCCATGAGATGAGTGTGGTCCGTGCAATCTGCAACAAAATGGCCGTCATGGAAAGTGGCAGAGTGGTGGAGACCGGAGCGGTGGAGCAAATTTTTCAGTCGCCGTCCCATCCATTGACCCGGCAATTTATTTACGGTGTGGGCACAAGCGAAGAGCAGGTAGTCAAAGAAGGCGGCAGAACCCTGTTCGTTTCCTTGGACAAGTTGCCGCAACTGGCGCAAATCGCCAAAGACCGCGGTCTTACCTGCCAGGTGACCGGTGAAGTCAGCGAAGCGGAAGAGAGCATTCAGGTCACACTGTCCGGGGAGAACAAAGAGGTGGAAGAAGCGGTAAATTTGCTTAACCGGAGGTGACAATTTATGGAACAAATAGCCTGGGATCAAGTTTGGCAAGCTACAAATGAGACGTTGTACATGGTCGGGATCTCTACCTTGTTCACTTTTTTGCTGGGAATTCCGCTGGGTGTGCTTCTGGTGGTGACCGATCGCGGTTATTTTTGTGAGAATCGCTTTGTGCAACGAGTGCTGGGGCTCGTGGTAAACATTTTTCGCGCGGTTCCCTTTATCGTCCTCGTTCTTTTCTTATTCCCGGTTGCACAATTTTTGATCGGAACCACTTTGGGACCTACCGCGGCCACCATCCCGCTGATTGCAGGAGCTGCTCCTTTTTATGCACGCATGGTCGAAACTGCGATTCGCGAAATTGACAAAGGCGTGATCGAAGCGGCGCAAGCGATGGGAGCCAGCCGTTTGACGATCATTTGCAAAGTGTTGCTTCCTGAAAGTCTGCCAGCCATTGTTTCCGGCTTGACCGTTACCTGTGTCTCTTTGGTCAGTTTTTCGGCAATGGCCGGGATCGTTGGCGGCGGCGGACTGGGAGATGCCGCTTACCGTTACGGTTTTCAGGGATTCAATAACGGCATGTTGTATTCTTGCGGTCTCATTCTTGTTGTCATGGTGCAAATCATTCAAGTGATTGGCGATGCGATTGCGCGTTATCTGGATAAAAGATAAGGGGTGTGCTAGTTGATGAAAAGATTGTTTTCGGTGTTTCTTGCGGCTGTCCTTTCTCTGGTCGGGCTGACAGCCTGCTCGCAGCAGCAAGAATCGTCCAATACGTTAACCGTTGGTGCCAGCGCCGTTCCCCATGCGGAGATTCTGGAGCACGTAAAACCGATTTTGGCCAAGGAAGGCGTAAATTTGAACATCAAAGTGTTCCAGGATTATGTCCTGCCAAATAAAGCAGTGGAAGAAGGCGATTTGGACGCCAACTATTTCCAGCACATCGTCTGGATGGACACGACCAACCAAGAGAAGGGTTATCATCTGGTCAAAGTCGTCGGGGTTCACATTGAGCCGATGGGGGCATATTCCCATAAGATTAAAAATATTAAAGAGCTGAAAGACGGAGCCACCGTCGCCATTCCGAACGGAACCAGCGAAGTTACCCGCGCACTGCTCCTGTTGGAGAAAAACGGCCTGATCAAATTGGACAATGACAAAGGGGTAAAAACAGTAAACAATATTGTTTCCAACCCCAAAAAGCTGCAATTCAAACCGTTGGAACCGGCAATGCTGCCCCGCGTGATCGATGATGTCGACTTGGATGTAATCAATACGAACTATGCCTTGCAAGCCCATTTGAATCCGACGAAAGACGCCTTGATCATTGAAGGCAAGGATTCCCCGTATGTGAATGTGCTGGCTGTGAAGAAAGGGAAAGAAAACGACCCGCGCATTCAAAAGCTGGCGAAAGCCCTCACTTCGCCTGACACCAAAAAGTTTATTGAGCAAAAATATAAAGGTGCCATCATCCCGGCATTTTAAAGTCTGAGTAACAGAAGAAAGACGCTCTCACTTCTCGTGGGGGCGTCTTTCTTCGCGTTCTTTAAATTCTTGTTTTCCCAGGACGATCTTTGCCTGGCCGTGTGTCCAATCGGTCACTTTTGCAATCAACTGCTGTTCTTCGCCTGCAGGTGTCCAGACGGGCCAGGTGACCACGTCGGTAAATTGCGGCGTTTCCAGCAGATATCCCGTTTTGTGCAGTTCGTGTTCCATCTTTCCCATAAAGGAGTAATCAAAGGTGAGCAGAACTTCCTGGTGCATGATGCGTTCGATGATTCCTGCCGCCTCGATCGCCGTGGCCGCTCCCTGGCTGTAGGCGCGAATCAGTCCGCCGGCCCCCAGCTTGATGCCGCCAAAATATCGGGTGACGACAATGGCCGTGTAGAGGAGGTCTTTGGCATGGATCACTTCCAATATGGGCCGTCCTGCCGTTCCCGCCGGTTCCCCGTCATCGGACGATTTTTGTTGAAGCTCAGTGACCAGATAAGCGTAGCAATTATGGGTGGCATCCCAGTGCTGTTTGGATATGTCATGAATGAATTGAACTGCTTCTTCTTCCGATTCCACCCTTTTCGCCCGGCAGATAAAGCGTGATTTTTGAATGATGATTTCCGTTTCGCCAAAAGATCCAATGGTGCGATATTTTTGGTTCATTTTGTTCACTACCTTCCATAATTTATTATAAAGAGAAAAATGGCCATAAAAAAGAGTGGCGGGTTTTATTTGCCGCCACTTTCTTCCGTACCGTTCACCCCTGTATGGGAGCCTTCAGAGTCAATTGCCGCATTTCCGTCCGGTTCGGGATGAAAATTCAATTGGTCTTGCAAGATCGTGATCACGCGTTGCCGTTCGGATGAATGCAAAATGTCGACATCCCCCACACCGGGAATCCGGTCAAAAGTGACTTTCATTTCAACCGTTTCGATGTTCTCCTTGGGGATTGTCCGATACAGGTTGATCAGGCCCGGGATGTCCGACAGATTGAAACTCATTTCAAAATTGTTCCCGACCGCCTTCATCACATCACCAAAATTTAATAAACCATTGGTGCTGGCAATTTGATCGATCAAGGTTGCGATCACTTCCCGCTGCCGTTCATTCCGCCCCAAATCGCCCCGCGGGTCCTGATGCCGCATACGGACGTAGGCAAGAGCCTCCGCGCCGTTTAAATGATGTTTCCCTGGTTCAAAGTAAACCATCTTTCCGCCGATGGCCCGCTGGTGAAAAGGAAATTTCACATTCACGTCCACCCCGCCGAGGGCATCAACAATGTTTTCAAACCCTTGAAAATTGATCTTGGCATAGGAATCGACCGGAACCTGCAACAGGTTTTCGATTGCTTTTCTCGTGTTTTCGACCGGCCCCACTTTTGTGCCGTAGGCTGCAGACCAGTTGATTTTGCCTTTCATGCCATTGGTGTTGGGGATGGTAACGTACAAATCCCGTGGGATGCTTACCACCTTTACGGACTTATTCTCGGGATTGACGGCGGCCAGGATGAGCACATCGGTGCGCCAGTCCTTGGAGTGCCCCCGCTGGTCGGTGCCGATCAGCAGAACGGTGAACGGATCTTTTTTCATCTCCACCTGTTTTGTCCGCATATCGGATTTGGGCAACTTTTTTCCGCTGTTGGCCGCCAGTGCCCCCCACATCTGCCAGGCAACACTGAATCCCAAAGCGACGCAGACAAGTATGACAATAGAGAGAAGTGTAAGAAAAATACGTTTCCCTTTCTTTTTTTTGACAGGAGACTTTATCTGGTCAGCCATTTCTTTTCCCACCCTGTCTGTGAAGCGAAGTATGAATCCGCATAATATAGATCATTCTATATTATTTATTCGAAAGGTGGCCGGATTTTATATAACTTTTTTCAAAATAAAATGTTACAGTTCGATAAAAGCTTGTAACCCGGAAATGATCCGTCTGCGTGGGGGGAGCGAAATCAGGATGGGAGGGGGCTTCGCTGACCGGTCATCAGGAATCCGGCCTACAACATACGTTCACGAAAACACAAATTTACAAGCAAAAAGCGACAGCTCAATAGCTATCGCTTTCACCGGTTGATTGACCGTTTGACTGATTGGAATCATCGGTGCCAACTCCAGCTCCGGTGGTACCGCCGGGTTGCGGTTTGATTCCCAGTTGCTCAGACATTATTTTATTGATGCGATCCCGTTCGGCCTGGTTCAGGATATCCACATCACCGACACCGGGGATTTTTTCAAACGTTACATTTGCCTGCAGCGTTTCAATGTTTTGTTGGGGAATGCTGCGGTACAGTTCGATCAGGGCAGGGATATCGGTGGCCTGGAAACTCATTTCAAAGTTATTGCCGACTGCCTTCATCACATCGCCGAAATTGAACACGCCTTCTGCACTGGCCATCTTGTTGATCAGTGCGGAAATAACTTCCCGCTGCCGTTCATTTCGTCCCAGATCGCCTTTGGGGTCCTGATGGCGCATCCGGACGTACGCGAGCGCTTCGGAGCCGTTTAAATGGTGTTCTCCAGGTTCAAAGTAAACCATTTTCCCGCCAATGGCTGCCTGGTGAAACGGAAACTTCACATTGACGTCAACCCCGTTGAGAGCATCGACGATATCCTCAAATCCCTGGAAATTGATTCTGGCATAGTAGTCGACGGGAATGTGGAGAACGTGCTCGATCGCCAAGCGGATATTTTGCACCTGACCGACGCCCGATTTGTAACCATAGTAAGGAGCAGCATTGATTTTGGTTTTGACTCCGCCGGAATTGGGAATCTCAGTATAGACATCCCGGGGGATGCTGACCAGTTTGATCGACTTCGTTTTGGGATTGACCGCGGCGAGAATCAGGACATCGGAGCGCCAGTTTGCTGTGTGTCCTCTCTGGTCTGTCCCGATCAGCAACACGGTAAACGGGTCTTTTTGAAACTCAACTTGGGACGTCCGCAAGTCCGATTTGCTCAATTTTTTGCCGCTGTTGGCAAACGCGCCCCAAATCTGCGTGCCGAAGTATGCACCGACACCTAAAATAAGAAGAATAAAGACTGTAAGAATACGAAAAGTCCACTTCTTTTTTCGCTTTTTCCGCACGCGATGAATGCGGCTTCTTTCTACTCTTTCCATTTTAATTCCTCACTTGCCGAAATTTTTTCATACGAACACATTTCACAATGGAAATGATAAAGACAAAGTTCACAGAGGGAAAAAGATTGGAAGAAATGCTTGTAAGGCTTGTAGTAAAACAGAGGTCTACGTTTTTTTATTTTATATAATAAATTCGTAAGTATCTATACATTTCTGCGTATTGTTTTTGAAAATAATAGAACAATTGGTGAGATGATATGCCTTTTATACGTGCTCTCCTAAGCATCCTTCTGCTGGCAGGGTGCTTTTTCCTCCCTGTCACCCGTTACCCGGATTTTGGGAGAAGCCAAACTGAAAAAGTTTGGCAGGAAAACTGGATTGTTGCCTGGCAGCAGAAGGCAGATCCCGCATTTTGGCATCAGGCGGTTTTATTGCGGAAATTTGTGTTGGCAGGCAGTGAAATCGACTTGGTTCGTCCCAAAAAAGGCGTGGATGTGAACAGCTGGCACAATAGTTGGAGCGCTGCCGCCGACGTACGGTACATGCAGCGCGACCGATCTTATCAGCTGAATGAAGGAGGATTGGAAGGAAGAGAACGGGAATCGTCCTTGTCTTTCAGTTACCTGGAGCAAATTCGGGCGTCAGAAGCCTGGAGCAAAGTTCCACCCTCCTCCCCTTCAGACCGTCCGGTGATCGTGGCGGTCATCGATACCGGCGTCGATTTGCATCACCCCGACCTTTCTCCTTTGCTCGTGCCGGGAGTCAATATTCTCAACCGGCAGGAAGCGCCTCAGGATCACTTTGGGCACGGGACAGAAGTGGCCGGGGTGGTAGCGGCGACGTGGGGCGGACTGCGCCGGGAGGGAGCGGTCGGAGCGGGGAAAATCATGCCGATCAAGGTGATGGAGAACGGGAGCGACGGAGAAGTATATTATACAGTTGAGGGGATGGAAGCGGCCATTAAGCGGAAGGCGGATATCATCGTTCTGGCACAGGGCAGCTGGACCTATTCCAAGCTGATGGAAGAGGCGGTGCAGGATGCGGAGAAAAAAGGAGTGTTGGTCGTTGCTGCTGCCGGAAATGCAGAATCCGATCTTAATGGCAACACCGTCTACGATTCGCCTCTTTATTATCCGGCGGCATTTCCCACTGTTCTGGCAGTCGGTTCGGTCAAAAATAACGGGTTGCATGAACCGACCTCCAACCAGGGGGATGGTCTCGATTTGACTGCTCCCGGAAACCGGATTGCCACTACCCGGTTGGGCGGGGGCTTTACCACGGATTCCGGCACGTCATTTGCGGCTCCGCAAGCAGCGGGAGTGGCCGCTCTTCTCTGGCAGCGGCATCGGGATTACACTCCCGGGCAGATCCGGCAACTCCTTAAGCAAACGGCACAAAAGAAACCGGGGGAACCGCGATGGGACCGGCAAAAAGGGTTCGGGATTTTGGATGCTGCCCGGGCGCTTTCCGGCAAGCTGAAACGGGATCCCTATGAACCGAATGATGAGCGTCATCAGGCGATGTCCCTGTCCCTGGATCAGGAGATGGATGCCGTTCTGCGTCCGGGTGACCGGGACTGGTTCCGCCTGGAGTTGCCCTGTCCCGGAACGCTGGTGATTCATCTCAGGCAGAATCGCGGGCATTTTCAAAAAACAAGGTTGTTTGTTGAAAATCCGCAAGAAAAGGATGTCCGCTCCTATCAGTTGCAAGGGATGAACCAGTTGCGGGTACCGGTTGAGAGAAATGACGTCTTTCTGGGATTCTCCTCCCCGGCCGGCGATGTCCCTGTCTCGTACAGCTTTCAGGTAAATTTCATTCCGCGGGCGGATCGTTATGAACCAAATGACCGATTGGCCCAGGCGGCACAGTTGGCGCTTCCGGGGAAGCAGGAAGTCATCGAGGCAACTCTTCACAAGCAGGGGGATCAGGATTGGTACCGGCTACCCCTGCCCCGTTCCGGTGAAGCGGAAGTGAAAGTGGAACCGTTGACTCCGAGGTTTGACCCCGTATTGCTGCAAATGCCGCAAGACGATTGGCACAATTGGAAAATAGATCAACATGGAGCCGGTGAAGCGGAGAGCCTGCGGGTTCCCGGAGGGAAAGGAGATCTGCTGTTTTCCGTTTCCGACTACGGGGGGAATATCATCAGTGAACCTTATCATCTGGTGATAACGGTCCGGCCGGCAATCGGGGATGGAAAAGATCACTCCACTCCGGACAAAGCGGCTTTACTATCTTCGGCCAAGTGGGTGAAAGGGGTATTGGCAGGTGGCGGAATCCCGGACTGGTATGTTATAAGCAGCACCAGAGAAGAGACAGTCACCTTTCTCTATCAGGCGGATCAGCCGGTAAAAAGGTTGGAATGGGCTGTTTATGATCACCATTTCTACGCTCTGTCCGGCGGGACCGTGACGCTGGCGAAAGGAGAGCGATTCAGCCAAACGCTGTCCCTCCCCTCCGGGCGGCATTATATCCGGGTGCGAACGGAAGAGGGTGGCCCGGTTCTCTACCAGATCCAACTCAAAAACAAAAAGTGGAAGAAAAACAGAAGGTGAATCCCCAAAGCAACAGTTGTAATTCCCTATTCTTTAGGTTATTCTATTGATGATGTAGAGACAGGTTCCCTTCACTTGGATAAAGCTTTATTCCAGGCTGGTTGACGGTCTGGCGGGGAGTTTCGAGGATGAACTGATAATCAAAAACCTTTCCTCGATGGGAAGGGTTTTTTATTGCGTCATTTTGCTAGCAAGGAGGAGAATGAATGGGAGAACAAAAACGCAGCCTGTTCACTTCAGAATCGGTTACGGTTGGTCATCCGGATAAAATCTGCGACCAGATTTCCGATGCCATTCTCGACGCCATTTTGGAAAAAGATCCGAATGCTCGCGTCGCTTGCGAAACTTCGGTCACTACCGGTTTGGTGCTTGTGTCGGGGGAAATTTCCACCCAATGCTATGTTGATATTCCGAAGATTGTGCGCCAAACGATTAAGGATATTGGCTATACCCGGGCAAAATACGGTTTCGACTCCGAAACCTGCGCCGTTTTGACCTCTATTGACGAACAATCGCCCGATATTGCAATGGGTGTAGATGTTGCATTGGAAAAACGCGAAGGTTCGATGACGGAAGATGAGATTGAAGCGATCGGCGCCGGGGACCAGGGACTCATGTTCGGGTTTGCTTGCAATGAGACACCGGAATTGATGCCGCTCCCGATCTCATTGGCCCATAAACTGGCACGCCGTCTCCATGAAGTGCGTGTCGACGGTACGCTGGAATACCTGCGTCCGGACGGAAAAACGCAGGTAACCGTTGAATATGAAGGAGATCAACCTGTACGCATCGATACGGTGGTTGTTTCCACCCAACACTCCGAACATGTCGCTTTGGAGCAAATCAAGAAAGATCTCATGGAACATGTGATTTTGCCGATTGTTCCCAAAGAGATGCTCGATGATAATACCAAGTACTTCATCAATCCGACCGGACGATTCGTCATTGGCGGTCCGCAGGGAGATGCCGGTTTGACCGGACGTAAGATCATCGTTGATACTTACGGAGGTTATGCCCGTCATGGAGGCGGTGCCTTCTCCGGCAAAGACCCGACCAAGGTTGACCGCTCAGGAGCCTATGCCGCCCGCTATGTAGCGAAAAACATCGTTGCTGCCGGACTCGCTGACAAGTGCGAAGTGCAGCTTGCTTACGCCATCGGGGTAGCCCGTCCCGTTTCCATCCGCATTGATACGTTTGGCACCGGGAAAGTAAGTGAAGACAAATTGGTCGAATTGACAGAGAAATTCTTTGATCTGCGCCCGGCCGGCATTATCCGCCAATTGGATTTGCGCCGCCCGATCTACCGTCAAACGGCTGCCTATGGTCACTTTGGCCGCACGGATGTCGATTTGCCGTGGGAACGCACGGATCTTGCCGACACCTTGAAAAAAGAAGCGGGGCTTTAAATTTTAGGGCTGAGAAACGAAATCTCAGCCCTTTTTCTTTTTTGATGACTTTTTCTGCCAAATTCCCCGTTCATTCTCTCTTTTTCCTTTCTTCTCGCCTTCTTTTTTGTTTCATAACTGTTTTGTTCGTGGTAAAATTTGAATAAGGGTGAATATTGCGAGAAAGGAGTGACCCCTTTGCCCATGAGGAAGCCGGAGACAGGCCACCTCGAAGGAAGTGAATTTTCAGGTACGGACATCCAACCGCTGATCCGGGTTTTACTGGCAGACTCCGACACCGAATACCGGGAGCAAATTAAAACAGCCATCAAGAGGACAAAGAATATGGTGATGGTGGGGGAGTGTACGGACGGAATTGATGTCCCGCTTCTTTGCGGATCGACCAAACCGCATGTTGCCGTCATCAATCTGTACCTTCCGCGGATCGACGGAGTGGAAGTAACGAACCGTCTTTGTCAAATGGCTCCTCAAACCAAGGTGTTAATCCTTTCTGAGCATGCTGACCCTTATGTTATTGAAACGATTCGTTCCGGCGCTGCCGGGTATATGTTAAAAGATATGAAAGTAGAGCCCATCATTGAAGCGATTCGCGTGATTGCACACGGGGGCGTGTATATTCACCCGATCATGATGGGAAGACTGGTGAACGAATTTCGAAGATTGAGCCGAATGGAAGGGAGTATTTGTTATCATTACGCTTTGACTCCTTCCATCCCGTGGCAAGAGGTTCTCACCTATCGGGAAATGGAAGTTTTACGATTAATGTCACAGGGTAAAAATAATCGAAGTATCAGTGAACATTTATTTATCAGCGAAAAAACTGTTAAGAACCATGTCAGTAATATTCTTTATAAACTGAATGTTCAAGATCGGACGCAGGCGGTTTTGCTCGCGATGAAGTATGGATGGGTTCAATTGATTTGAAAAGAGCCTGTTATCAGTCGAGGTCTGTGTCACAGTCCCTACCTTTTTGGCATAAGATATAAAGAAGGAGGGGCAATACGATGGAACTTTGGGTTCTGTGGAGTGTAGCCCTTTATATTGTCATGTTTTATCTGGCAAAAAAGTTGTCCCATTATTTCGGTAATTATTATCACAACAAAGCCGTGCACTTGGTCATGATCACCAAAAACAGCCAGCATTCCGTCGAGTGGATGATTCGCTCTTACCATGTTTCCAACAAGTCAAAAAGGAAAAAAGCAGGCAAAATTACCTGCATCGACGTGGGCTCGACCGATGATACGCTGTTGATCCTCGAGCGGTTAAAACAGCGCTATCCCAATCTGGAGATCGTTCGCATCACCCCTGGTGAAGGAGCGGAAGAGCGAATCAAGGAATGGCTTGAGTCGAAGAGGAACAGTACGGAAAAATGGCTTGTGCTCGACCTGCGGGATTCGGATTCCTCACAGGATACGGAACGGAGTCTTGCCTGAAAAAAAGCCCCGGGGATGTGATCAGCCGTCCCTTGGGTTTTTTTCTTGATGTCCACTGGAAAAAAGAGGGATTTTTGATGAGGTTCTGTTTTTACCGATTGGAAGGAGAAGCCGATGGAAGGATGAGTATCGCGCCGGAAGTCGACTTTTTCCATTGGCAAGAGCAAGGAAAGCAAATCGCGGAAATGATTGAATCGTCATCGATTGGACAAGCATTTGCCGGGAACCGGGGAAGAAAGAACGCTTTCGGTTCGGCACTGCGGGAAGCGCCCATGATGGGAGAAGAAATGACCGCGGTGCGCGAACTGGCGGCAGAGATTCACCCGCTGCTGGCCGGAAGAGTGCTGCTGTGGGAAGAAGTGGAGCGCCTTCTTCGCAAATACGAAAAGTGGCCTGGCTCCTTCCTTATGCGCCGGGCCTTGCAATGGCTCAGCCTGTCGGGAATGGCGGACATCAGACCGGCTGTTCGCTCTGCGGGCCCGCCGGTCACCTGGAAGTGTGAACGGTGCGGATACCGGGGGCCGCTTCTCAGGCAAACTCCTTGTGCGATCTGTGGGGAAAGATGCGTCGTTTGCGAGCATTGCCTGTTGCTCGGTCGGGCGAGAACCTGCTTTCCGCTGTTTATCTTTTCTCCTCCGGACAATCGCACGTTTGCCGGTTCTGAAATCGCTTGCCGGACTGCTCCGCTGACAGAAGCCCAGGCCAAAACAGTGGAGAGAATCAGGGCGAACCTTAGCCAACACAGGCAGGTTCTGGTCTGGGCGGCCACCGGCAGCGGCAAGACGGAGATGATGATGACGATCGTGGCGGACTGGCTGAATCGGGGAAAAAAAGTGTTATGGGTTACTCCGCGCAAAGATGTGGTGTTGGAATTAAAGCCCCGTCTGGAAAAGGGATTTGCCGGCAGAAGGGTGATCGCTCTCTACGGCGGATCAGCCCAAACGCTGGAAACGGGTGAGTTGGTGATTGCCACGGCACACCAAGCCCTGCGCTTTTATCGGTCGTTTGAGCTTGCGGTGGTCGATGAAGTTGACGCATTCCCCCTCTATGGCAACAGGGCGTTGGAGGAGGGAATCGGACGGGCGCTTTCACCCGGGGCAAAGAAAATTTTGCTGACTGCCACTCCCCCGCCGGAATGGAAGGCGCTCGGGCGCAGAGAGATTTTACCGACAGTTTTGCTGCCGGTTCGCTACCACGGTTATCCTATGCCTGAACCGGCCTTGAAGCGGGAGTGGCGGCTTTGGCAGAAGATAAGCAAGAGGAAACCGATCCGTCCGCTTTCCGCCTTTTTGCGTCAGGTGGTGGAGCGGAAAGGACAAGCCTTTCTCTTCGTGCCGCGGGTGGAAGACGTCAGCCGGGTGTTGCGCTGGATGAAATGCTGTGAGCCGGACTTTTACCGAGAGGCCCGGGGTGTTTTCGCCGGCGATTTGCAGCGGGAACAGACGGTGCGCCATTTTCGGGAGGGCAAATGGCGGTTTCTGGTGACGACGACGATTTTGGAGAGGGGAGTGACGGTTCCCGCGATCCATGTTGCCGTCATCGGTGCAGATCATCCGGTGTTTACGGCGGCGGCGCTCGTTCAGATGGCGGGCAGAGCAGGAAGATCATCTTCCTACCAGGAGGGAGAAGTATGGTTTTTGACCGATGAAAAGACGGATGCCCAATTGCGGGCAAAAAGGGAGATTAAATGGTTAAATGATTGTGCGAAGAAAGAAGGATTTCTCAAAGATGGGGCGTATAATCTTTGAAGGAGTATGGTCGTCTCTCTTTTCCCAGCCTCCCACTTGCGAGTTTTGTACGGCATTCGTTCGCCGCCCGTCTCCGTTTGCTCCGGTGCGGGAGAGAATCTGTTCCACCTGTCTGGCGGGAGTTGAACTGATTTCCGGGCCGTTTTGCCCCGTTTGCGGGCGGAAGCAGGAGGCTGGTGCTGATCATCTTTGTCCCGATTGCCTGCGTCTTGCCGAAGAAGAGCGGATTGTAAACCGCAGTCCTGTGGTTTACAGCGGAAAGGCAAAAGAATGGGTGTCGTTGTTCAAATATCGGGGTAAAGAAAGTTTGGCGACACCGATGGGCCGGTGGATGGCAGAGGTGGTTCAAAGCCATTTTGCTCATACGGGAATATCGGTGATCACCTTTGTTCCATTACATAAGGAGAAGAAAGCGGAACGCGGATTCAACCAGTCGGAACTTCTGGCCCGCGTGATCGGTGCAAGGCTTGGGTTGCCGGTTTTGCCTCTGCTGGGAAGAGAGAAAGATCTTGCTTCACAAAGCAGGCGCAATCGGCAGGAACGCCTGCTCGCTCTGAAAGGAGCATTTCAAATTGAAGGTGAAGGTTGTGAGAAATGCATACGGGACCGAACAGTTCTTATTGTTGATGATGTGTATACGACAGGCACAACGCTGAGGGAGTGTGCCAAACCGCTGCTGGTATCAGGAGCAAGCCGAGTTTACTCGGTCACGTTTGCTAGATAAAAAGAGTATAGAAAAGGAAAAACTCGTCAACACCAATAGATAGCATCCCTTTTAAGACTATCGGTTTGAAGGAGAGTTGAAAATGAATAAAACGGAATTGATAGAACGCGTTGCCGAGAGCACGGGCAAAACGAAAAAGGAAGCGGGAATTATCGTCGATTCGGTATTGCAGACGATCTCGGAAGCGCTTAGCAAAGGGGAAAAAGTAACCCTGATTGGCTTTGGAAACTTTGAAGTGCGCGAACGTGCTGCAAGAACCGGCCGCAACCCGCAGACCGGCGAGGAGATTGAGATCAAAGCCAGCAAAGTGCCCGCTTTTAAAGCCGGTAAACAGTTGAAAGACTTGGTGAACCAGTAAGATTCATCATTTGCTGAGGCCGCCGTTTTCGGAAGAAAACCGGAGACGGCGGTTTTTATTTGTGACTGTTTGATGAATTGCATTTAATACTGACATTGTTTTATAATAAATCTAAAACTTAATAATAGTTTGTACTCATATTTTTTGAAATTTAAGGTAATAAGAGAGAGGTTATGTGTACAAATCGGGATCATTCCCTTCCTTTAAGATGCGATATTACGGGATTGTAAAAAAGGGAGCATACAATTGCCGAAAGAGATCAAATTTAACGGCACTCATGACAAAATTTTCTAAAAATATTCCAGTTATTCTCCTTTGGCAAAGTAATTTTGCCTGGATCTGACGGATGAGGATGGGATCTCCTGAAATCTGGTAAATAAAAACGAATTGAATAAATATACATTTATACTTATAATAATTACATCATAATGAGAAATGATGATTTTTATTCCGGTAATGGTGAAAAGTTGAAAGGAGAGAAAAAACATGAAGAAGTGGCTTGGCATGTTGCTCGCGTCCGTGGTCGCCGTTTCCTTTGTCCTGACCGGGTGCGCGAATAAAAATACGGATAACAGTGTGATTCAGATCGGGACGAATGCGGAGTTTCCGCCATTTGAAAAATTGGAGGGGGACGGGAAGATTACCGGGTTTGATGCCGATCTGATTCAGGCCATCGCCAAGGAAGAAAACCTGAAGATCAATTTTAAACATTACGGCTGGGACCAGATGCTTGACGGCGTTTCCCGCGGGAAGCTCGATGCCGGGATGGCGGCGATCACCATTACGCCTGACCGCAAGAAAAAATATGATTTCAGCATTCCTTATTTCGATGCCAAACAATTGATTCTGGTACCGACCTCTTCCCATGTATCATCGCTGAAACAGTTGAACGGAAAACGGATCGGAGTGCAAACGGCCACAACCGGAGAACAGGTTGTGCAGGAGATGTTCGGCAAAACCTATTCCGGGCTCAAGGGATATGATGATATTCCGTCTGCCGTTCATGATCTGGAGCTCGGGCGACTGGATGCGGTGGTCGTCGATAACGCCGTGATCATGGAATATATCAAAAAGCTGGGCCAAGGCAAATACAAGATTGTTGAAGATCCTTCAATCAAGACGGAACAGTACGGGATTGCCGTGCACAAAGGCAACCAGGCCCTGCTGCAAAAGCTGAACGACGGATTGAAAAAAGTAAAAGCGAACGGAACGTATGACAAGATTTATCAAAAATATTTCGGGACGGAACCGCAACAATGATTCGAAACGCTCGCATCTTTTGTCGGTTGGGAACTCCTGGCCGACCGTCAGGGCTCGGGAAGGTCAGGGGAACCAGCGATCTTACCTGGCAACAAATTTTTATATAAAAATGGAAACAAGTGCAAAATAAAGAATTCATTAAATATGAATGCATTAACACACCCCTTGTCCATTTTCTGTGGATAACTTGTGGATAAATAGTGGACAAATTGTGTATATCCCTGGGTTGTGGATGTTGTGGATAATGTGGATAACTTTGTGAATAACTCGAAAAACAATGATTTGCAGATAAAGGGGTTTGTGGATAACAATGGATCAACTTTTGAACGAACTCGATTGGTCAGTCATTGTCCAGTACAAAGATTTGTTTATCCGAGGTGTTGTGACCACAATCGAATTGACTGTGGTTGCCATATGCATCGGGCTTTTGATCGGACTCATTTTGGGTTTTATGCAGATTTCGGGAAAAAAGTGGCTGGTCATACCAGCGAAGCTTTATGTCGATTTGTTTCGGGGAACACCTCTTTTCCTGCAGATTCTTACCATTCATTTTGCCGTGTTGCCGACGTTGTTTGAAGATATTCTCGGCTTGGAGACGCCGGATGCCATGGTTTCCGCTTTCGTTGCCTTGTCGATGAATGCCGGGGCTTACATCTCGGAAATTTTTCGCGGCGGAATTCTTTCCATCGAAAAAGGGCAAATGGAAGCAGCGCGTTCACTGGGGATGACCTATGCCCAGGCGATGCGCCTGGTGATCCTGCCTCAGGCGGTCAAACGGATGCTGCCACCGCTCGGAAACGAGTTTATTGCACTGTTAAAGGATACGTCCCTGGTTACGGTCATCGCGGTCAATGATATTACCTATGCAGCATTTGTCACAGCGAAAAACACATTTGTGCGCTGGTCGCCGTATATCGCGGCCGGTGTGATGTATCTCGTCCTGACCCTGATTCTCTCCCGCATTGTCTTCCACTTGGAAAAACGGTTTAATACGAGCAGCAAGAAGGGATGATTGTCCAGTGATCACAGTAGAAAATCTGAATAAATATTTTGGCGACCATCATGTGTTAAAAGAGATCAATGTACAAATTCAGGAGAGAGAAGTGGTCTGTGTGATCGGGCCCAGCGGTTCGGGGAAAAGCACGTTTTTGCGATGCCTGAATCTGCTGGAACGGGTCAGTTCGGGGCGGATCGTGGTCAACGGGTTCGATTTGACCGATCCAAAGACGGATATCAATCGGGTTCGCACGGATGTGGGAATGGTTTTTCAGCAGTTTGAACTGTTTCCTCACAAAAAGGTACTGGATAATATCACATTGGCGCCGATTCACGTTCGCAAGATGGAGAAAGCCGAGGCGGAGAAAAAGGCCCTGGCTCTGCTGGAGAAAGTGGGGTTAGAGGAGAAGGCGGACGCTTATCCCGGAGAGCTTTCCGGCGGCCAGAAGCAGAGAGTGGCCATCGCGCGGGCATTGGCGATGGAGCCGAAACTGATGCTGTTTGACGAGCCGACTTCCGCCCTTGATCCGGAGATGGTCAAGGAAGTGCTGGATGTCATGAAACAGTTGGCGGGGGAAGGGATGACCATGGTCGTCGTCACGCATGAGATGGGATTTGCTCGGGAGGCGGGTGATCGCGTTCTGTTTATGGATGACGGAAAAATTCTGGAAGAGGGAACACCGGAGCAAATTTTTGAACAGCCTCGCCATGAACGGCTCAAATCATTTTTAAGCAAGGTGTTGTAGGGATGACTTTTGGCCGGGTTTTTGGTATAATTCTCACAGAGTGTGAAAACACTTAAAACTGTGATACGAGTGAAAACTCGTTAAACAGAAGGTTTGGACGGTATTTCCTTTCAGGAAGCTTGTTGCTGTTTCAGCGGCAATGCTGTTCTATTTTTCCCGGCATGAGCGTTTCTTATGCCGACCATTATCTGAATTTAAGAAGGGACTGTGTTTGCATGCAAGGCAAAGTCAAGTGGTTCAACGCGGAAAAAGGTTACGGGTTTATTGAGCGCGAAGGCGGAGAAGACGTTTTCGTTCACTACTCTGCGATTCAAATGGAAGGTTTCAAAACATTGGAAGAAGGACAAGAGGTTGAATTTGAAATCGTGGAAGGTTCGCGTGGACCACAGGCTGCGAACGTTGTGAAAAAGTAACATTCCAAACCGAAAAAAACGCTCCCCGGATCTTGGACCTGGGGAGCTTTCATTTTCGCTGAAAGTGTGAAAATGCATGCGGTCCGGATCGTGTCACCCTCTCAGATTGCCGGGTTTTTAATCCGGATTATCCTGGTAAAAATTATGGTAATTTTTGGTGTAATTTTTTATCGAAGTTTGTAAAAAAAAGAGGAGGAATTTTTTTTAAATGAGGGAATAGATAGAGTACAAAGCGGAAGGAGGATTCTCTATGAGATATGTCATCCGTGGGAACAATTTCCAAGTGACTGATGCGCTCAAAGACTTTGCTGCACGAAAACTCGGGCGGCTCGAAAAGTATTTCGATTCCTCTCCGAATCAGGAAGCAGAAGCTCACGTTGCCATGAGTGTAATCAAGGATCAGCACAAAGTCGAAGTGACGATTCCGTATCCGGGCTTGCTTTGCCGCGCGGAGGAATCGAGCGAGGACATGTACGCATCGGTCGACTTGGTAGTTGAAAAATTGGAGAGACAGATTCGCAAGTATAAAACCCGAGTGAATCGTAAATCTCGCCAGGATGCAAGCTTCCGCAACAACTGGAAAGAAAGCGCATACAATGAAACGGCTGCCACGGCAGTGACCGAGGAAGAAAATGACCTGAAAGTGGTCCGGACCAAACGGTTTAACCTGAAACCGATGGGGACGGAAGAAGCGATTTTGCAAATGGACATGCTGGGTCATAACTTCTTCGTATTTACCAATGCTGACACAAACCTGATCAACGTGATCTATCGCCGCAAGGACGGCAAATATGGTTTGATTGAACCGGAGTGATTCAAATACGGAAAATTCACCCTGTCAGGGTCTAAGAAGGGAGTTGGGGAAAAGCCCCCAACTCTTTTATGATGGAGTTCCCGTGAAGAATCGGCGATTTTTATTGCAGGGAGGCTTGCCTGTGGTATGATAACTTCGTATATAGATCAGGTCTCCTGGTGAACAGGAAAGGTGCAGGGGGTTTAACAAGATGAAAATATTGACAGTGGTTGGAGCAAGACCGCAATTTATCAAAGCGGCTCCGGTTTCCCGCGCGATTCGCAAACAAGCGGATGAGATATTGGTACATACGGGTCAACATTACGATAAATCAATGTCGGATGTCTTTTTTTCCGAACTCCATATTCCGGTTCCCGATTATCATCTGCATGTCGGTTCAAAATCCCATGGCGCGCAGACAGGGGAGATGCTGTCCCGGATCGAGGAAGTGATTCTGAAAGAAAAACCGGATTGTTTGCTCGTCTACGGGGATACCAACTCGACTTTGGCGGGAGCGCTCGCGGCCAGCAAGCTTCATGTTCCCGTCGCACACGTCGAAGCGGGTCTGCGCAGTTTCAACAAACGGATGCCGGAAGAGATCAACCGGATTCTCACCGACCATGTATCTGAGTGGCTCTTCTGCCCGACGCAAACGGCAGTCAACCATCTTGCCACCGAAGGCATCCGCCGGGGAGTTCACCTGGTTGGCGATGTGATGCTGGATGCGGTGCAGTACAACAGCAGATTGGCGAATGAAAAGTCCGGCATATTGAAAGAACTGAACATAAAGACCGGGGAATATATCCTGATCACCCTTCACCGAGCGGAAAATACCGACGATCCGGCCCGTTTGTCGCAAATCATTTCAGCGCTCAACGAACTTCCGCTGCCGGCAGTCCTTCCGCTTCATCCCAGGACGAAGGGCAAAATGGCACAAATGGGCCTTGCCATTACCAATCCGAACGTCAAATTGATCGAACCTGTCGGCTATCTGGATATGCTGCAGCTGGAGGTCAATGCCAAAAAAATACTGACCGATTCCGGCGGAGTGCAGAAGGAAGCGTTTTTTGCCAAAGTTCCGTGCATTACCATGCGTGACGAAACGGAGTGGACAGAAACGGTTGAGCTGGGTGCCAACCTCCTTGTCGGGGCGGATCAGTCGAAGATTCTTAATGCAGTGGACAATTTCACCGTTGATTTTACCAGGATGAAAGACGTGTTCGGCGACGGGCGGGCATCGGAGAAAATCACAGATCAACTTCTGAAAGACCTTGGCTGACCGGAGCAGGCCGGGGCCCCATTTTTGACCGGGCCGCCGGCCTTTTTTTGGAAAAAGAATATCCGAAAGATTTCACTAATATTACATTGACCGTTTTTTGTTTCATGTTAATGTAATATAGTAACCGGAATGTTACAAGCAAGTGCTGTATTTGCAGGAATAGAAGAAGTCAACACGGCTGAAGTTTATAGCGATCTCATAAAATGAATCTAAATGGATTGTCCAGAAGTAAGGAAGTGAAGAAGTTGAGAATTTGGTTAGCGAATCATTATGCGGTTCCTCCCAATATCGCCGGGATTACCCGCCACTATGAATTGGCGCGGGAGTGGGCGACGGAAGAAAAAGCGGATGTCACGCTGTTTCTCTCCAAATTTGTCCATCCTCGCCGCACCTTCGTCACCGCAGAGGAAAAAAACGCCCTCGACAAGGTTCCGGGACTGAATCTGAACTGGCTTTGGTCCTATCCCCATAAAACCAACGATTTCAAACGGATCATCAATATGGGGAGCTTTGCCGCCATCTTTTTTCTGGCCGGATTGTTCAAACGGAGACCCGATGTGTTAATCGCTTCTTCGCCTCATCTGTTTACCGCATTTTCCGGATGGATGCTGGCAGCGTTAAAGCGGTGTCCGTTCGTTCTCGAGGTTCGGGATCTGTGGCCTGATTCGCTCATTAAAATGGGCGGCCTGAACAACAAACACGTCATCAAACTGCTCACTTGGATGGAATCGTTTCTCTACCGGAAAGCGGATAAAATCATCGTGCTGACCGAACATCAGCGCAAATTTATTGCTGATAAGGGCATTGATCCGGATAAAATCGAGCTGATTCCCAATGGGATCGTCGTCAGCTCTTGGAAGCCGGACCCGTCCAAGCGGGCAGAGTTCCGCCGGAAAATGGGAGTGCCCGAAGACGATTTTGTGGCCATTTATACGGGGGCGCACGGGCCGGCAAATGCCTTGCAATACGTGGTGGAAGCGGGCCGCTATCTCGATCCGGGCATTTCCATCGTACTGATCGGTGACGGCCCGGAAAAGGAGAAGCTGATCAGGCTGAAGCGCGAAAAAGGGCTGGATAATGTTTATCTGCTCGATCCTGTTCCAAAAGCAGAGATTTTCGATTATACGCAAGCCGCCGACGTGGGGATTATCTCCCTGGCTGACAATGAAGTGTTCCGCGGTGCCCGGCCCAACAAACTGTTTGATTACACCTTTATCGGATTGCCGATTGTGACCACGGTTGACGGAGAAGTGCGTGAAATCGTCGAGAAAAACCGGGTCGGGCTCTTCGCCGGGGCGGAGAATCCGGAAGGATTGGCTGAAGCCATTAAAACCGTGCGTTCGTATTCACAGGAGGAGCGCGAAGAGATTAAAAAGAACGGACGCGATTATATCGATCGCGAAGGGGATCGCAAGAAATTAGCACACCGTTTTTATACGATCCTGCAAAAGCTGGTGCGCCGCTAAACGCTTTTCCAGGCGTAAAAAGTGAAAAAACGGACGAAATTTGATAAACTAATTAATGTGGGCTTTTATATTCATCGAGATCATACAAGAATCTCTTGTTTCATATAAATCCAGCTTAGGTAGGAGATGATGAAGGTGTTGCAAGCCCTTCGAAAATTGCTTGATCCGCAAGAGAGGCAATTGAAGAAGTTTTTTGCCCTTGCTGATACGATCGATTCGTTGGAGCCGTCGATGCAGGTTCTTTCCGACGAAGAACTCCGGGCAAAGACGGATGAATTTAAGAATAGGCTGGAAAATGGAGAGAGCTTGGACGATTTGTTGCCGGAGGCGTTTGCCGTTGTGCGTGAGGCGGCGAAACGGGTGCTTGGCATGCGCCATTTCCGCGTGCAACTGGTTGGGGGAATGGTGCTGCACCAAGGCGATATCGCCGAGATGAAAACCGGGGAAGGGAAAACGCTGGTATCGACCCTGCCGGCATACCTCAATGCGCTCACCGGCAAAGGCGTGCACATTGTGACCGTCAACGATTACCTGGCCAAACGGGACCGTGAATGGATGGGACAGGTTTTTGAATTCCTGGGTCTTACGGTCGGACTCAATCTGCCGCAGATGAGCCCGGATGAGAAACGGGCCGCGTACCAGGCGGATATTACGTTTGGAACGAACAATGAGTTCGGCTTTGACTATCTGCGTGACAACATGGTGCTCTATCCCGAACAATTGACACAGCGCGAACTGAACTATGCGATCATCGATGAAGTGGACAGCATCCTGATCGATGAAGCGCGGACGCCACTGATTATCAGCGGTCAGGCCAACAAAGCGACAGATCTGTATTATACGGCCGACAAAGTGGTTCGCCGTTTGAAAAGAGACGAAGATTATACGGTGGATATCAAGACAAAACAGGTTGCGCTTACCGAAGACGGCGTGAAAAAGGTGGAGGGTTTCCTCGGTGTGGATAACCTCTACGATATGCGCAACATCACGCTGAACCATCATGTGCAGCAGGCGCTGAAAGCCCATGTCCTCATGAAAAGGGATGAAGATTATGTGGTCAATGAGGACGGGGTTGTCATCGTGGACGAGTTCACCGGCCGCCTGATGTACGGACGCCGGTACAGCGACGGCTTGCACCAGGCGATTGAGGCAAAGGAAGGTTTGCAGGTGCAGCGGGAGAGCATGACTCTGGCCACCATTACGCTGCAAAACTATTTCCGCCTGTACAAAAAACTGTCCGGGATGACCGGGACAGCCAAGACAGAGGAAGAAGAATTCCGCAAAATCTACAATATGGACGTTTATCCGATTCCCACCAATCGCCCGATGGCCCGCAAGGATTTGTCCGATGTTCTGTATAAGACGGAAGAGGCCAAATTTAATGCAGTCGTCGAGGAAATCGCCCGACGCCATGAAAAAGGGCAACCCGTTTTGGTCGGGACGGTATCGATTGAAAAATCGGAACGGCTTTCCCGAGCGCTCAAAAAACGGGGAATTCCGCACGAAGTGTTAAATGCGAAAAACCATGCGCGTGAAGCCGAAATCATTGCCCGGGCCGGACAGCGGGGAGCGGTGACGATCGCCACCAACATGGCCGGTCGGGGAACGGACATTGTTCTCGGCGAAGGAGTGGCCGAGCTTGGCGGGTTGCACGTGTTGGGAACGGAACGCCATGAAAGCCGCCGCATCGATAACCAGTTGCGCGGGCGTTCCGGCCGGCAGGGAGACCCCGGTTCATCCCAGTTCTTCCTCTCTTTGTCCGATGATTTGATGCGCCGGTTTGGGGCGGAGAACCTGGAAAACATGCTGGAGCGTCTGGGACTGCCGGATGATCAGCCGATTGAAGGAAAAATGTTCAGCAAGGCGGTGGCCAACGCACAGCGCAAGGTGGAAGCCAACAACTTTGATGCCCGACGCTGGGTATTGCAATATGACGACGTCTTGAATCAGCAGCGGGAAATTATTTATAAACAACGGCGGGAAGTGCTGACCAGCGATGATTTGAAAGATGTCGTTCTCGGCATGGCAAAATCGACGATTGAAAATGTCGTGGGCATTCATACCGCGGAAGAGCTGGAAGAAGATTGGGATCTGGAAGCGATCGTCGATTACGTTGAATCAAATCTGCTTCCGGAAGGACGCATTGATGAGGAAGACCTGGAAAACAAAGAGCCCAAGGAAATCATCGAACTCATCTATGACGAGGTTGTCCGCCATTATGAAGAGAAGAAAGAGGAAATGGGCAACGAGCGGTTGCAGGAATTCTCCAAAGTTGTTATCCTGCGTACTGTCGACCGCAAATGGATGGATCACATCGATGCGATGGAGCAGTTGCGTCAGGGGATTCACCTGCGGGCCTATGGCCAGGATAATCCGCTTCGGGCTTATCAATTCGAAGGCTTTGCCATGTTTGAGGAAATGGTGAAGGAGATTCAGGAAGAGGTTATCAAGTATGTCATGAAGTCCGTGATCCGTGAAGAAGAAGAGCTGGAGCGGGAAGAAGTGGCCATCAATGCCGTCGCGCATTCCGGGGGATCGGAAGAGGGAGAGGCGCCCAAAAAGCAGCCGATTCGCCGAAATGATAAAGTGGGCCGCAATGAACCCTGTCCGTGCGGAAGTGGAAAGAAATATAAAAACTGCTGTTTAAAAAACGAAAAAGCAGTTCCAGCAAACCGGTGAGGCAGGGGCTTTACCCTGCCTCTTTCGGTGATAGTGTTTTTTTCTTTTTCATATATAATAAAAATGTTTCAGGAACAGACTTGAGCATGAGGTGATTGATGTGGAAATGAGCGAAGTGAAACAGCATTTGTCCAATACAGCCAAGCAATTGGCGGATATCAGGGGGTCTCTTTGACCTCGATCAGAAAAAGGAACGATTGACTGCACTGGAAGAGAAAATGGCTTCCCCTTCGTTTTGGGATGATCAGGAAGAAGCCCAAAAAGTAATTGATGAAATGAAACAGCTCAAAGAGCTGACAGAAACGATGCAGAAACTGGAGGAAAAGCAGGAAGAGGCGCAGTTGATGCTCGAACTCTTGGCCGAAGAAGGGGAAGATGAGGCGATGGGCGAAGAGTTGGAGCGGGAATTGCGTGAGCTGAAAAAGGAGATCGACGCCTTTGAGCTCACCCTGATGCTGAGCGGGCCTTATGATCGCAATTCGGCCATCCTGGAACTGCATCCGGGGGCCGGGGGAACGGAATCGCAGGATTGGGCGGAGATGTTGCACCGGATGTACGTCCGCTGGGCGGAAAAAAGCGGGTACAAAGTGGAAACACTGGACTATCTGCCCGGTGAAGAGGCGGGAATCAAAAGTGTCACGCTGCTCATCAAGGGAATCAATGCTTACGGCTATCTGAAGGCAGAAAAAGGGGTGCACCGGCTTGTCCGCATCTCGCCGTTCGATGCGTCCGGCCGCCGGCATACTTCCTTTGTTTCTGTCAATGTGATGCCGGAGATTGACAATGATGTGGAAATCGAAATCCGTCCCGATGAGCTGAAAATCGATACCTATCGCTCGAGCGGGGCAGGCGGCCAGCACGTCAACACGACCGATTCGGCGGTAAGGATTACCCACATTCCAACCGGGATCGTCGTGACCTGCCAGTCAGAACGCTCGCAGATCAAGAACCGTGAGCGTGCGATGAAAATCCTTAAGGCACGTCTTTATGAACGCCAGATGGAAGAACAGCAGAAGGAACTGCAAGCCCTGAAAGGGGAGCAGACCGAAATCGGCTGGGGCAACCAGATTCGCTCCTATGTTTTCCATCCGTACAGCATGGTGAAGGATCACCGCACCCAGACGGAAACGGGAAATGTGCAAGCGGTGATGGATGGAGAACTTGATCCGTTTATTGAGGCTTATCTGCGTAAGTTGATGAACAAAGGATAAAAAGAGCCTGAAAAAGAATAGAGGGGTGACCGGTTCATGTCCGATTGGAAAAACGTCCAAGTGGAAAAAGGGGATGCCTGGGCACTTGTCACATTTAACCGTCCGAAAGTGTTAAATGCGCTCAACCGGGAATTGCTGGAGGAACTGGACGCTGTCATTTCTTGGATTGAGCAGGACGAGGAGATTCGTGTTTTAATTATGACAGGCAGCGGTGAGAAAGCATTTGTCGCCGGAGCAGATATCACGGAGCTGCGCCGGATCCCGTCCGCTACGGAAGCGGAGCGCCTGGCCGCATTCGGGCAACGGTTGTTCAGCCGGATTGAAAGCTTGCCGATTCCGGTGATTATGGCAGTGAATGGCTATGCTTTGGGTGGAGGATGTGAATTGGCGATGGCCGGTGATATCATCCTCGCTTCTGATCGTGCTCGCTTTGGCCAGCCGGAAATCAACTTGGGCGTTATTCCCGGATATGGAGGGACACAGCGTCTCGCCCGCCGTGTTGGCACAGGAACGGCGAAATACCTGTGCATGACGGGTGAGATGATCGATGCGCAGGAGGCCGCGCGCCTCGGTTTGGTGCAAAAAGTGGTTGCGGCCGATCAGCTTCTGGACGAGGCGAAGCGATTGGCAAAACAGTTGGCGCAAAAAGCGCCGATTGCTCTTCGGTATATAAAGAAAGCCATTGATATCGGAACAGAAACCGATCTTTCTGCCGGACTTCATTTGGAGGCTTCTTATTTCGGGTTGACCTTCAACACCGATGACCGGGCAGAAGGAATGGATGCTTTTTTGGAAAAAAGACCTCCCCGCTTTACGGGCAAATAGAGTTCGGCAGTTGGTTTCCCTGCTCGTCATTGGTCGGGGAGAATGGGAAAAGGAGGTAAAAGTCGATGGATTTTATTATGGAAAATCCGCAGATTGCGGGTGTAGCCGCCCTGGTAATCGTCCTGATTCTGATTGTCGTGATCAGCTTGATTGTCAGCAAAAAGCGAAAGCGGGAAGTGGCAGAACTGGAACAGATGTTTCCGGAAGGAAGTTTGGGCAGTGAAGATATGAAAATCTCCGTAGAACAAGTGCGCCGTTCCACGTTGAGACGGGAGAAGATGAAGAAGAAGCAGCAGTATATTCCGCGCGAACGGCCAACCGAGCCGCTGCCGGATGAAGATAAAGAAATCATTGTGCGTGACAGCCAAGTCCTGAGCAAGCAGAGCAAACCGGATCGGAAACGGGAAGACAGAGCGGAGAAAGAGAAAGTGGAACGAAGCCGGTCTTCCCGTCTGTCTTCTGTGTCAAAATCAGCGTCAAAAGAAAAAAGCGAAGAACAGCCGAAGCTGGACAAGCTCTACGAACAGGTTGAAGACAAAGAAAAGTCTTTTGCCATCCGGACGAAAACACGCAAGGCGAACCATGAAGAAGAAACGGAAAAACTGGAATCGCCCAAGAAGAAAAAACCAATGGCGCCGCAGAAAGCCGATTCCGAACAGAAGGGCGATTCTTTGGAAAACCGCCGTTTATACAAGCGGAGCCTGTTAAAACCCGATCGCGGGCGGGAAAGCAAAGATCTCGGCAAAGCGACCTTGATTGATACACAGATGTTTACGACAGACGAAATCGCTGCGGCGATGGATGAAAAAGGAAAAAGCTCCTCACGTTCCAAACAGGAATCAGGTAAAAAATGGTTCTCCAAGTAAAGGGTGAGTCGGGTGAAATATAAATTCCTTTTGGCGACAGGGGCAGCTGCAGCCCTCTTGCTGGCAGGATGCAGCACCGCCGGACAGGAACAGCAACAGCAAAGCAGCAGTGCGGCGGATACACCGCAGGAAGTGTTCGCCAATAACTGTTCTGCCTGCCATGGCGGCAACCTGCAAGGGGGATATGGCCCGAGCCTCCAGAAAATCGGCAGCAAATTAAGCAAAGAGCAGATTATGCACGTGATCGAAAACGGGCAAGGGCAGATGCCGCCGCAAACGCAAGTGCCCAAGGAAGCACGGGAAAAGCTGGCCGAATGGCTGTCGCAGAAAAAATGAGGATTTCACATAAGAGGGACCCGGGTCGGCCATCTGCCTGAAATACACAATCGTATTTTGAATTTCGAATCTGACGGCAAACAGAAGAAAGAGATCGGGGATGGCTGGCAGGGGCCGAACGCCGGCTTTTCAGTCGAAGGGGATCGGTGATATTCTGCACCGACCTTTGCGATCAAGGAGCCGGGAGCAAAGAGAATACCAACCGGACTTTATACATGTTGTACCACCTAAAAACGGTGGTCTTTTTTTATGGAATGGTTGAATAAATATTAATATGATTGTATAATGATACATAACTTGCAAAGGTCGTTCCAAAAAAAGAGGTGCAATCAATTGAAAACAGCAGTGATTGGCTCCACCGGCTACGGAGGAGTTGAGTTGATCCGCCTGCTGGCGGCACACCCCCATTTTGAACTGACGAAACTGATTTCAACTTCAAAAACGGGCGAAGCGCTGGATCAGGCGTTTCCGCATTTGCGGCATTTGGGATATGCCTTTTCCGGATTGAATGTGGATGAATTGGCGGAACAAGTCGATCTTGTCTTTTTTGCCACTCCCGCCGGCGTCAGCGGCAAATACGCTCCCGCCCTTGCGGAACGGAACGTGATCGTGGTCGACCTGTCCGGGGATTTTCGTCTGGGCGAGCCGGAGGTTTACGAAGCGTGGTATGGGAAAGAAGCCCCGCCCCGCACCTGGATGGAGAAAGCGGTGTACGGTCTGAGCGAGTGGTTTGGCGACCGGCTGCCGGAAGCACAGTTGATCGCCAATCCGGGTTGTTACCCCACGGCTTCGCTGTTGGCGCTTCTGCCTTTGCTGAAGGAAAAAGTGATTGATCCGGCCATGGTCATCATCGACGGCAAATCCGGGGTATCCGGGGCAGGGAGAAAGCCGGGGCTGGCGACATTGTTTTGCGAAGTGAATGAAAATGTTCGGCCGTATAAAGCGGACCGTCATCAGCATACGCCGGAAATGGAGCGTTTCGCGGAAATCTGTGCCGATTCACCGGTGCGCATCCGGTTTGTTCCCCATTTGGTGCCGATGAATCGCGGAATTCTGATCACCCTTTATGCAACCAACTTGAATAATTATACAAACCGGGATCTGTTTGATTTGTATTGTGAGACCTACCAAAACCGGCCTTTTGTCCGTGTGTTGAAAGAAGGTTGGCCGGAGACCAAGGCGGTGCAGGGGAGCAACTTCTGTGACATCGGCTTCCATGTGGATGAGCGAACGGGAAGCATTGTTGTGATGGCGGCCATTGACAATCTGATGAAGGGGGCGGCCGGCCAGGCAGTGCAAAACGCCAATCTTCGTTGCGGCTGGCCGGAGGAGAGCGGGCTGACCGGGATTCCGCTGTATCCGTAAGAGAGAAGACCAGGAGAAAAGGAGGAGAAGAGAAGTGGAGACAATCAAAGAGCGCGTGCAGAAGCAGATGTTTTCCGTGGCTTCCGATGCAAAAATCACATTTCCAAACGGGTTTGTCGCTGCGGGAATGCATGCCGGCATCAAGCGGAAACGCCCGGATTTGGGATTGCTTGTTTGCGAAGTGCCCGCCTCCGTGGCCGCTGTTTATACGACCAACGCTTTTCAGGCAGCTCCGCTGAAAGTGACACAGGAGAGTCTCGGGGCCGGGCGGCGCATTCAGGCAATTGTGGTCAACAGCGGGATCGCCAATGCCTGCACGGGACGAAAAGGGTTGGAAGATGCTTATCAAATGAGGAAAAAGACGGCCGATTTGCTGGGGATTCCCGAGCATTTCGTTGCTGTCGCCTCGACCGGAGTGATTGGTGAATACCTGCCGATGGAGCGGGTGGAACAGGGACTGGATCAATTGGTTCCCCGGTTGCAAAAAGGGGACGACAAATTTGCCCAGGCGATCTTGACAACCGATACGTGCACCAAACAAGTGGCGGTAGAACTTCAGATCGACGGAAAGTGCGTCAGGATTGCCGGTGTGGCCAAAGGGTCCGGGATGATCAAGCCGAACATGGCCACGATGCTCGCTTTTATCACCACCGATGCCGTCATCGACTCCGATGTGTTGCAATCCCTTTTGTGGAAAGAGACCGATCTCTCTTTTAATATGATCACCGTCGACGGTGACACCAGCACCAATGACATGGTGATTACGATGGCCAGCAATTTGGCCGGCAATCAGCCCCTCGGCCGCAATCATCCGGAGTGGAACCAGTTTCGTGCCGCATTTGCCTATGTGTGTGAAGAGCTGGCCAAAATGATCGCGCGCGACGGAGAAGGGGCGACCCGGCTGATCGAAGTGAAGGTGGCGGGAGCCGGGTCCGATGAGACTGCGCGGAAAGTGGCCAAGGCGGTCGTCGGTTCCAATCTGGTAAAAGCGGCCATCTACGGCGCGGATGCCAACTGGGGACGGATCGTTTGTGCAGCCGGTTACGGTGCGCCCGATCTGAATGCAGACGCGGTGGAAGTGCGTCTGGGAGAGATTCCGGTTGTGCGTGAGGGACTTCCTCTTCCCTTCGATGAGTTGGAAGCGGAGAAGGAGCTCAAAAAAGAGACGGTGAGGATCACCCTCGATCTGCATCAGGGAAATGGGTGCGCGACCGCCTGGGGATGCGATTTGACCTATGAATATGTCCGGATCAACGCCAGTTATCGCACGTAGTCCGCAGGGAACGGAAGGAGAGTATCAATGGGAAAAGTGATCGTCGTCAAGGTTGGCGGAAGTGTTCTGGAAAATCTCGATCCCGGATTTTTTGCCGGCTGTGCCCGAATGCAGAAAACAGAGGGGCTCTCGCTCGTGATCGTTCATGGAGGGGGCCCGTTTATTTCCCGATGGATGGAGCGAATCGGCAAAAAACCCGCCTTTGTTGACGGACGCCGCGTTACGGATGGGGAAACGCTGAACATTGCTGAAATGGCCCTGGCCGGACAGGTGAACAAGGAACTGGTTTCGCGATTTGCCCGTGAGGGAGTGGCGGTGCTGGGATTGAGCGGAGTCGATTTAAACCTGTTACAGCTTGAACCGGAAGATCCGAAGCTGGGGTATGTTGGTAAGGTGACCGCTGTCCATGCGGAACGGCTGCAAACGATTTTGCAGCAAGGATGGTTGCCGGTCATCGCCTCTCTCGGAATCGACGGGCAAGGAAAGGTTTTGAATGTGAATGCGGATGAGGCGGCAGGGGCAATCGCCCGGGCGCTTGGGGCGGAACAACTGGTCATGGTCAGCGATGTGGATGGCGTCTACATCGAAGACACTTTGCTTTCCCATATGAATCCGGCGATGATCGAAACTTATATTGCCCAAGGTGCGATTACGGGGGGCATGATCCCCAAAGTGCGCTCGGCCGTTCGCTCTCTGGAGGGGAGTGTCAGGGAAGTGAGGATTGTCAGCGGCAAAAAAGCCGGCATATTTGACCCCGTTTCGGGAACGCGAATTTTGAAAGAGGGGGTGGACGAACATGTCGCTCTTTCCCACATACGTACGCCATAATGTCCGTTTTGTAAAAGGAAACGGGGCGGTTTTGGAAGATGATCAGGGGAAAACGTATCTCGATTTTGCTTCCGGAATCGGGGTTACCAATCTCGGGCATAATCATCCGCGGATCAAGCAGGCCTTGCTCGACCAGGCCGAAGCAGTTTGGCACACTTCCAATCTGTTTCAAGTGCCGGCACAGGAAAAAGCAGCGCAGCGTCTGACACGCCTGACCGGTCTGGGAGCGGTTTTTTTCTGCAACAGCGGAGCGGAAGCAAACGAAGCGGCAATCAAACTAGCCCGGAAATGGGCGCAAGAAGCCAAAGTGATCAGTGAACCGGAGATTATCACTTTCCAGGGGTCTTTTCATGGCCGTACCCTTGCCACCTTGACGGCGACCGGCCAGGACAAGGTGAAACATGGGTTTTCCCCGCTCCCGCGCGGATTTCGCACTGTTCCCTTCGGCGATCTGGAGGCGGTGAAGCAGGCGACAGGAGCGACGACCGCTGCCGTTCTGCTGGAACTGGTTCAGGGAGAAGGTGGAGTGCGCCCGGCTGATCCCGATTTTATCGAGGGGCTGTCCGCGTGGTGCAAGGAGAAAGAGATCTTGCTGATGGTGGATGAGGTACAGACCGGAATCGGCAGAACGGGAGCGGCATTTGCTTTTCAGACGTACGGTCTGAAACCTGACGTGATCACGGCTGCCAAGGGATTGGGCAACGGCTTCCCGATCGGAGCGATGATCGCTAGGGAAGAATTGAAACCGGTGCTGGGCCCGGGAACACACGGTACCACATTTGGAGGCAACCCTCTGGCGACTGCGGTGGCCGCTGCCGTGCTGGCTGAGCTGGAGGAGACCCCGATCCTGGAAGAGACAAAAGCCAAGGGTGAACTCTTTGCCCGGCTTTTGACCGATGAACTGTCGGGGTTGCCGGGGATGGTTTCCGTGCGGGTGAAAGGATTGATGGCCGGGGTGGAGTTTGACCAGCCGGTGGCCCCGATCATCACAGCGCTTCTCGGAAAGGGGCTGGTCACACTTCCCGCCGGAGAAAAGGTGCTGCGCCTGTTGCCCCCGCTGATCGTTACGGAGGATCAGATCAGAAGAGCGGTTCATCTTATAAAACAAACCTGCCTGGAGAGGTTTGAGCCCGCAGGCAGCGGTCGATAAGCAAGATCACCGGAAGAGAGTGTGAGAAGCCAACGGAACGAGGAGGAAACAGATCATGTCATTTGCTTTGAAAAAAGACCCATTGGCACGGCTGAAGGGGCAGGATTTTCTCAGTCTGCTGGACTGGTCTCCGGACGAGGTTTCCGAACTGCTGAAGCTTACGCAGAATGTGAAGAAAAACAAGGAAGCATGGCTGGAACAGGCGCCGCTGAAGGGGAAAGGAATCGCGATGATCTTTGACAAACCGTCGACCCGCACCCGCGTCTCCTTTGAAGTGGCCGTTCACGGCTTGGGCGGATTCACATTGCAACTGCGCCAGGATGAATTGCAGCTCGGCCGCGGGGAATCCGTCGAGGATACCGCCCGCATTTTATCCGGATATGTGGACGCCGTCGTCATTCGCACGTTTTCCCACGAGATGGTGGAGCAATTGGCAGAAGCCGCATCCATCCCGGTGATCAATGCATTGACGGATCGGTTCCATCCCTGCCAGGCAGTGGCCGATGCCTTTACGCTGTTTGAACAAAAAGGGAAGTTTTCCGGGGTGAAACTGGCCTATATTGGAGACGGAAACAACGTTCTTCATTCCCTCATGATGGTGTCCGCGTTAACAGGCATGCACCTGTCCGTCTCCACACCGGCCGGATATGAGCCTGACACTGCCATTTGGCAAAAAGCCGAGGAGATCGCCCGATCTACAGGAGGAACCCTTTCATTCCATTCCGATCCGGCGTCCGCCGTCAAAGAGGCCGATGCCGTTTATACCGACGTCTGGGCCAGCATGGGGCAGGAGGAAGAAAAAGAGTTGCGCGCGGAAGTATTTGCCGGCTACCAAGTGAATGAACAGCTGATGGCCCAGGCGAAAAACGATGCAGTCTTTATGCACTGCCTCCCCGCCTATCGAGGTCTGGAAGTGACGGAAGCGGTGATCGACGGTCCGGCATCCATAGTCTTCCGGCAGGCGGAAAACCGTTTGCACGCCCAGAAGGCTTTGCTCATCGCCTTGTTGGGAAACGCATAGGACAAGAAAAAAGCCGCTCTCGAAGATAGAGACCGGCTTTTTTCATGAATGTTTACTGGTTGACCATATAGCTGGAGATTTTTTGCTCAACGGCGGTGGAAACGGATGCCGTTCCGCCGAGAATATATCCTTTTTGGAACACCGTTTGATGAGCAGACAGATAGTTGTCTACCGGGGTCGGCAATGAATTTGGCATGGTCAACAAGATCGGTGACTGGGTCAGTCCTGCAAGCGGCCCTCCGGACAGGGCGTCAGGGAATGAATCGCCGCGGGCAAAGACGATCGAGGACGGTTTGACATTGAAATAGTCGGCCAGGTTGACTCCCACCTCAAAGCGGTTGGCTCCGCCGATGCGCACAACCTGTTTGCCCATTTGCTCCAATTGCGCTTTTACATTATCCGAAACCGTTCCCGGACCGCCGACGATTATATATTCATTGATCTCCGGATGTTCGGAAATAAACGCTTTTGTCTCGTCGGGGATCGAATCGGTCAATACTTGCAAAATCGGCATGCCGTTTTGCCCGGCGATTCCCGATGCCGACAGCGCATCAGGGAAAGTGAGACCGCTGGCGATAAACGCTTTTGTTTGCGTTCCGCCGTCGACCACCTGATCAGCCACGGAAGCGGAAACTGCGAAGCGGTTTGGACCGGCAATCCGTTCAACATCAGTGATTCCAAGATTGTGGAGCTGTGTTTCCACATTGGCCGAAACGGAGCCCGTTCCACCCAGGATGATCACCTTGCCCGGTTTGCGCCTTTGTAATTCCAATTGAACCTGGGTTGGCAGAGAATCGGTTGTGGTCAGCAAGATCGGCGATTTGTTTTTGGCAGCCAACGGACCTCCGGAAAGCGCATCGGTATAAAGATCGCCGCGGGCCAAAAGCACCGTATCCGATGAAATGTTGAGAGCTGACAATTCTTGGCTGACATTGGACGACACTTCATAACGGTTTGCCCCGGACAGCCGTTTTAAGTTCGGGTTGACACTGGCGGCATCGATCGCTGCTTTCACATCCTTGCGAATGTTGGGAAGATCGTTATAAACATAGTCCCCTGGACATTCAGTGCCAGGTGTGTATTTGGAATCGCGGTGGCCGGCGATGTTTGGCATATTGTAGTCCACTTTTGGCACACTGGGGTCGTTGTAGGGATAATCCCGCACAAAATCCGATTTGCCCACCGGATTGATGTTGTTGATTGATGCTTCATAGGCAAGCAGTTTCACCAGCGAGTCGCGAATGTTTTTCGGAAACGGTGCGTCCTGGTAGTTACCCATCAAAGAAACGGAGAAACCTCCGTAGTTAAAGGCATAGGTTCCTGCTCCGACAACGCCGTTGCTCAGCACTTCATCGTCTTTTCCTTTACGCCCTTCATAGATCCGTCCATCACTGCCGATGATGGCGTTATAACCGATATCGCCCCAACCGCGCGTGACAGTGTGGTAATAGTAAATGGAGCGAATACGTGCCGCCGGATCAGGATCATCGTTTGGCGTATCCGTATGGTGAACGAACAGGTGCGTCACCGGATGATATTCACGCGGCCAGGTCTCAACTCCGTCTTTAAAGCGCAGCGATTCGTCAGCCCCCCACTCTGCCCGGGAGACGACATCAGGCTTGTTCACTGCGGCATCGACTTTATCGAAGAGGATTTCCCAGAACGGCTTTTTGGATACGATTTTTTTGCCGTCGCGCGAGTTAATAAAGGTTACTTTGATATCCTTGATCCGTGGCAAAACTTTTTTGTTTCCGGTAAGATGGACTCGGTATTGCAGGTAACGTCCGTTTCCGGCATAAATCAAGTCGCTGAATGTTTCCTCCTGATTTGGATGAGGACCTACATCATCCGATACTTCGGCCACTTGCCAGTCGGACCATTTTTGCCCGTCCGCAGAGAAGCGAACCTCCACCTTTGTATTCCGGGCGCCAAGATCCTTGTTTTTCGACCGGTTTTTCCAGTGGATGCCTACATCGGTAAACACAATCTTCGACTTGATCACGGGCGAAGTATAGACGGCTGTGTCATCAGCTTGTCCAACTGTAAGTACCGCCTGCTTTCCTTCCGTTTCCATCTTGATGTTTTGCTTTTTCCCGTTGAAATCGCTCTGCAATTGATCCCGTACATCGCTCGCCATCACTTTGACCACCGGCGGATTAGCCCAAGTGGAAGGACAGACTGGAAGGGAAAAGGCAATTGCTGCGGCTACACCTGAAGCCAAAAGGATGCCCCGTCTGTTTTTCAATCCGGCCATAGCGTTCCTCCTCAGAGAAAAAAAGGATGTTGTACAAATAGATGGAATAGCCGAGCTGGAATAACACCAGTTGCAAACCCGAACTGTCCTCTATCTGCAGAAATGGAAATTTTCCATTGCAAAATATTATTCGAAAAACTTAAAAGAGAATCAGCGTCTTTTTAACCGCTATTTGTGAACAATTATTTAAGATTGATTTGTTTTTATTTTCGATATATTTTCAATACAAGAGCTGTTTATTCAGATTAATTCCGGCCGTGAAGACATTGGCATCCGTGCTACCCGTCAGGGCCGAGACATCTCCATGACTGTCTAATTGGTATAAATATGTTTTCCTACTAAATCGAAAATCATGGTTTTTAAAATCACTTTTAATTACTTTTGCTATTTTCTTTACTCCTTTTCTTTCGGATCAAATTAAACAACAAACGTTCATTAATTCGATAATGAATACACAATGAACATGACAATAATCACTAATGCAAGAAAGAGAGAAAGAAAATACTTTTGACCAGAAAAGCTCTTCACAAGATCTTCAACAGAGCTATATAACATTCGAATATAAAAAGGACCTAAAATAATTAACCTGATCAAAAGGTTTTTGCTCTTTTCCGCCCATTTCCAGAGGAGGATGGTGATCATGGCCGTAGTGATTAAAATTGTTATGAGTATTCCCGGGTGTTTAGACGTTGTGAAAATTTTGGGTCAAGTGTGCGCAACCTGATAAGAAGTACTAAAGCAAAATTAATTGAAAAACAGAAATGGTGTAGTACCAGTACACTTATAACAATGACTCATTTATTTTTCTATTTATCATTATTAAATAATCCCGGATTTAATAGGTTTTATAAGAAAGATTAGAATGGCAATCACGGCAAAGATGACCGCAACAATAAGGAATGTTTTTTTCTCTACTACTCTTTCCTCCATAATGTAATCTATTCCATAGCTAATGGCTGCTAACATGAAGTTGCTTCCTAATAAATAGTCAATCCATGGAGGGATCAAGTCCAAAATTATGTGTAAATTTCCACGGTCAGAAAAAGTCGGCGTTCAACTTATGCGTGTGACTTTTGGCTGAGGTTTTTCTTTGGATTTTCGCCACTCCAAGTACTCGGTCATGTCCAAGTACTTTCTACCACTGGCCCATTTTTCGTCCACTTCCATCAGTAGTGCTCCCAGCAAACGCAACGCGGAAGCTCGA
>NZ_JAECVX010000049.1:0-731 GCF_016055105.1 Thermoactinomyces sp. CICC 10523 | reverse complement strand
GATACGAGTTGATATCCAGGCATGAAAAGACCACAAAGTCCAGAGAGATCCGAACTTGTCCCGACCAATACAAGGGGCTCACGCTTGCGCAGGGCTATCTGGTTCCACGCCCCCGTGCAACACAGATTCCCGTTCATGACGTGGAAGTTCGCTCACTTGAGGTGTACGAGCAATTGACAGGGGTGAGCCCATGACGGAACTGGAACAAGTCCGCTTTCGGCTCGAGGAATTGGGTCTCCATCGGGCTTCCGAGCTTCTGGATGTGCGGCTGAAAGCCGCACAACATGCACAGTACACATACCTGGCGTTTTTGGGAGAGTTGTTGGAAGCAGAACTGACGGAGCGAAAGCGTCGGAATCTCGAGGTTCGCACCAAATTGGCACGTCTCCCTTACCGGAAGAGCCTGGACGACTTCGACTTCTCTTTTCAACCCAGCCTCGACGAAAGATTCGTCCGGGAACTGGCCACCATGACCTTCGTTCAGCGGAATGAAAACCTGATCCTGCTCGGACCACCGGGCGTGGGAAAAACGCACCTGGCCATTGCGATGGCCATAGAGGCCATCGCCAAAGGACTCTCCGTCTACTTCGTGAGTCTGACGCATCTGGTTGAAGACCTCCGCAAGTCTTATGAGGAAAACCGCTTGGACAAACGGCTCAGAGTGTATATACGGCCCAAAGTTCTGGTGATTGATGAAGTGGGCTACCTCCCCCTGGATAGCTTGGCAGCCA
>NZ_JAECVX010000048.1:0-755 GCF_016055105.1 Thermoactinomyces sp. CICC 10523 | reverse complement strand
ATGTATTCATTTTCCTGCTCACAATGGAGGCTGCCCGGGATGGTCTCATGGCGCATCGCCTGCACCAGGCTGATCAGACTGACCAGACCGGAGGCGGCAAAGGTGTGGCCGAAATGGGTTTTGGTCGAGGTCAGGGCGCAGAAGTTTTCCTTGTCGGTATAGCTTTGAAAAGCATCGCGAAGCGCGTTGACCTCCACCGGGTCACCCAGGCGCGTTCCCGTTCCGTGGGCCACGATATACTCCAGATCTTCCGGGTTAATCCCGTACTGGTCATACACCTCTTTGTACAGTTGTGTCTGCGCCACCCCGCTGGGCGCGGTAATGCCGTTGGTCTTGCCGTCATAGTTGATGCCGCTGCCCCGGATCACCGCATGGATCGGGTCCTTGTCCGCGATCGCCCGGGAAAGGGGCTTCAGCACGACCACGGCCACGGCTTCACCGGGAACCATGCCGTTGGCTCTTTGGTCAAAGGCATAACACCGCCCATCCGGCGAGAGCATTCCCGCCTGCCCGATCGCTTCGAGCGTCTGCGGGACGAGGATCAGGTTGACTCCGGCGGCAATGGCTGTATCGCAGTCGCCGCTGCGCAGGCTCTGGCAGGCGAGATGGACAGCCACCAGTCCGGAGGAACAGGCGGTATTGACGGCCAGGTTGGGGCCGTTCAGATTGAGTACATAAGAGAGCCGGGCCGCGAGAATCGCGTCATGGTTGGACGTGATCGGGGCATCAAAACCGGTCAGATACTTGTAATCGCC
>NZ_JAECVX010000046.1:0-843 GCF_016055105.1 Thermoactinomyces sp. CICC 10523 | reverse complement strand
TTCAGCCTCACCGCTTGGACGCGCACATCCAGTCGCGCGATTCTCTACCCTCCTGCGTCCCCCCATCGTACAAACGGAATCAGGTGGTACAGGAATTTCAACCTGTTGTCCATCGCCTACGCCTTTCGGCCTCGGCTTAGGTCCCGACTTACCCTGAGCGGACGAACCTTCCTCAGGAACCCTTAGGCTTACGGCGGAGGGGATTCTCACCCCTCTTTTCGCTACTCATACCGGCATTCTCACTTCCAAGCACTCCACCGCATCTCACGATGCGGCTTCGACGCCGCTTGGAACGCTCCCCTACCATGTTGCCTTCGGCAACATCCACAGCTTCGGTGAACCGCTTAGCCCCGTTACATTTTCGGCGCAGAGTCACTTGACCAGTGAGCTATTACGCACTCTTTGAATGATGGCTGCTTCTAAGCCAACATCCTGGTTGTCTGGGCAACTCCACATCCTTTCCCACTTAGCGGTTACTTGGGGACCTTAGCTGGTGGTCTGGGCTGTTTCCCTTTTGACTACGGATCTTAGCACTCGCAGTCTGACTCCCGGAGGAAAAGTGGATGGCATTCGGAGTTTAACTGAGTTCGGTAACCCGGTGAGGGCCCCTAGCCCAATCAGTGCTCTACCTCCATCACTCCTGCTCCGAGGCTAGCCCTAAAGCTATTTCGGGGAGAACCAGCTATCTCCGAGTTCGATTGGCATTTCACCCCTACCCACACCTCATCCTATGGTTTTTCAACACCAAAAGGTTCGGGCCTCCATTCCGTGTTACCGGAACTTCACCCTGGACATGGGTAGATCACCCGGTTTCGGGTCGACGACTACGTACTCATGCGCCCT
>NZ_JAECVX010000045.1:0-898 GCF_016055105.1 Thermoactinomyces sp. CICC 10523 | reverse complement strand
ATCCGGCCGGTTTCGTCGCACAGATCGACGGACAACTTCCCGCCGGTTTCCTGATGAACCCGTGCCCACATCGCCGGGCCGGTTTTGCCGTAGATCTCCACTTCTTCCACGGCAAACGGAAGCGCAGGCTCGAGACGGCCGGAATCAATGCCCAGCCCCAAACCCGCCTGGATCGCCGCATCGACCATCCCCGGGTGGAGGTGGAAGCCCTTGCCCGCTTCCGCTGCCGCGGAAGGCAGGTGCAGGCGGGCCAGCACTTGCCCCTCTCCCACATGCACTTCCGCTATCCCCCGGTGGGTCTCTCCATACCGGATGCCCATTCTGGCGAAGGCTTCATACATTTCCTCCGCGGTCAGCGTCCTGCGGGAACATTCCCCTTTGACCGCTTCCAGATCCAGCACCGGCGGGACTGCGTCCGTCATCAGTTCGGCCGTTCCCTCGCTGTGAACCACCTCTTCTCCCGCATCGGTTTCGCTGTACACTTCATAGGCGATCTCGTTTTCATTTTCCGCGATCAGCCCGATGTGGACTTCCACCGGCTGCTCGCCTGCCACGACGGGCCGGAGCCAATTCACCTGCCGCAGGCGAATCCCTTTCCCTTCTCCCGTCCAGCCGCCGACGGCCTGGTCGACGGCCGCCCGGGCCATTTCCAAACAGGCGCTTCCCGGCAGAACCCGCTTCCCTCCGACCAGATGGTCGGACAGGAAAAATTCTTCGCCCGTGAACACGGAGCTGAACCGCTGTTCATACAAATCGGAGGTATTCCGGTGCAGCAGCGGATGGAGCACGGTGCCTGTGAGCGGCCGCTCTTTTCTCTCTTCCGCCGGAATCCAGCAGCGCTGCCGGGCAAACGGATAGGTGGGCAGACTCATCCGTCCGGGTTTCTTCCCGCTGTACA
>NZ_JAECVX010000043.1:0-990 GCF_016055105.1 Thermoactinomyces sp. CICC 10523 | reverse complement strand
TTTGCCCGGGAACGTTACTGGGTTCCTGAAGCGAAAACCGCTGCCCCTGTCCCGGCGGAGACGATGGCGGCGGCAGAAACAGAACCTGCCGGAAATGCAGAACCGGAGGAAGAAGGCTATGAACTGATGACCTTTGCCGAAGAGTGGCAGGCGGAGGATCTGCCGGAAGGCCGGGTGTCCACCCCGGCGGCACTGGTCTGTTTTCTGTCGAACCCGGATTATCAAGAGGCCGTGCATGCGGCCGTACAAGCACGCCAGCCGGGGACGGAAGTGATCTTCGTGGCCCAGGGCCGTTCCTCCGGCAAGCAGAGCCGGGGACAGTACCGCCTGAACCGCGACGACGGAGCGGCTTTCCGTCAGGTTTTGGACAGCCTCGCTTCCGATTGCGGCGGGGATTTTGCACTGCTCTACCTGTGGCCGTTGGAAGATGCGGGCTGTATTGAGGATTCGGCCGTTCTGTTCCGCCTGTTGCAGGCTGTCGGAGAAGCCGGGCGGAAACCGTCCCGGCTGTTATGGGCCGGGGCATGGAGAACGAGCCTTGAACGCTGCTGTCTGGAATCCTGGATCGGTTGGGAACGTTCCCTCGGCCTCATCCTGCCGCAGACCCGCGTCGCGGGGATTCTGCGGGAAGCCGGTCCCGGTCCGGCGGTGGACATGGAAGCCTGGCTGTCGCTCCTGTGGGCGGAGTTGCACACCCCTTCACCGCAGAGTGTCCTGTATGAGGGAGAGCAGCGGTACACCTGCCGGATCCGTCCTGTTTCTTTGGGAGAGGAAAGATGGCGCATCCAAGCGAACGGAACCTACCTGATCACCGGCGGAGGCGGCGGATTGGGCCGGATCCTGGCTGCCCGCCTGGCCCGTTCCGGGCCGGTCAACCTGATTTTGACCAGCCGTTCGCCGCTGGATGCCCGGTTGCAAGCGGAGCTGACGTTGCTGGAAGGAACGGGCAGCCGGGTGCTGTACCGGCAGGCGGACGTCTGCGATGCCGTG
>NZ_JAECVX010000042.1:0-1051 GCF_016055105.1 Thermoactinomyces sp. CICC 10523 | reverse complement strand
ACTGGACATGCCCGCAATACCGTTCGACGGTATCTTCGCACTCAGGGGCTTCCGGAGCGGAAGCCCCGCTCTAAGCGGCCATCCAAACTGGATCCCTTCAAACCGCTGATTCATCAGTACATGGAACAAGGCATCTTCAATTGCGAAGTTCTCTTTCGACTTCTTCAAGAGCATGGTTACCAGGGAGGCCGTACCATCCTCAAAGACTACATCAAAGCTTTCCGGCCTCCCAAACAGCTTCCCGCTGTTCAGAGATACGAGACGCGTCCCGGTGAACAAGCGCAAGTGGACTGGGGGATTTGTGAGTACACCGACCCGGAGGGACAAGTGCACAAAGTACCCGTGTTTGTCATGGTGCTCGGCTACTCTCGGGCGATCTACGTGGAGTTTGCCAAGCGATGCGACATTCACAGTTTCCTCCGCTGCATGGTTCATGCGTTTGAGTATTTCGGTGGGATTCCGGAGGTCATCCTAACGGATCGGATGAAAACGGTGATCCTGGGGATGGAGAATGACCGGAAACCGCGGTGGCACGCGCTATTCGCCGACTTCGCGGCGACAGCGGGATTTGTTCCACGCGTCTGTCGTGTCCGGCGGCCCCAAACGAAAGGCAAGGTGGAGCGTAGCATCCGGTTTGTGAAAGAAAACTTTCTGCCTGGTCGGCGGTTTGTGGATCTGGAAGATTTGAACCGACAAGCAATCTCCTGGTGCGATGAGAAGAATCGCCGAATCCACGGGACAACCGGTGAACGGCCTTGCGATCGTCTGAAACAGGAAAAGCTGAAGTGCCTTCCCCCGAGAGAACACTGGAAGCCATATCTGTTGGAACGACGCCGGGTGAGCCAGGACGGATTTGTGAGCTACGACGGAGCGCGATATGGCGTTCCTTGGCGCTACAGTGGCCGGGAAGTCACCGTCTTTGAGAGAAACGGCCAGGTGGAGGTCCAGATCGGATACGAGTTGATATCCAGGCATGAAAAGACCACAAAGTCCAGAGAGATCCGAACTTGTCCCGACCAATACAAGGGGCTCACGCTTGCGCAGGGCTATC
>NZ_JAECVX010000041.1:0-1086 GCF_016055105.1 Thermoactinomyces sp. CICC 10523 | reverse complement strand
GGCATGGGCTTGGGAGATGATGAGCAGACCCGCCTCTACCTGAAATCGAGCGGCCAGCGCGCGCTGGAAACGGAAGAGGGCCTGGACTTGCTTGAGCGCTTGCTGGGGCAGGAACAGACACAATTGTTGGTTCTGGCCGGCCAGCCTGACCGGGTGCATCGTTTCCTGGGGCTGTACAGGGAGCCGGAGCCGCAGCAGCCGGAACCGGCAGCCGGGCTGCCGGCCGGCAAAGGGCGCAGGCCGGAGATGAAGGGGCTCAGCGTGCGGCAATGCCTGGAATGGGATTTGCGGGAGCTCTCCGGCCAGCTGCTGAAAATCCCCCGCGAGAAACTGGATCTCACCAGCAACCTGGCCGATTTCGGTTTTGATTCGATCACACTGGCGGCGTTTGCCGAACAGTTGACCCGGCATTACGGCATTGAGCTGACCCCGGCGGTCTTCTTCGGCTATCCCACCCTGGGCAAATTGGCCGATTATTACCTGTCCGAACACAAGGAAGCGCTGGAGGCGTTTTACCGGGAAGCGCCTCCTGCCCCGGAAAGGAAGCCGGCGGTGGACATGCCCGTCCGGCCGGCGGCCGAACCGGAGCCATCGCGAAGGAAGCAACCGAAGCAGCCGGTGCAGGAGAAAGCGCGGCCTTCTGCAGTTCCCGAACCGATCGCCGTGATCGGGATGAGCGGTCGGTTCCCGGGAGCGCGCAATATTGAAGAAATGTGGCAGCATCTGCTGAACGGAGAGGATCAGGTGCGCGCCGCCGGGGCGGAACGCTGGCCGGGGAGCGGGGCGGAACGATGGAAATTCGGGGCCATTCCCGGTGTCGATGAATTCGATCCCCTGTTCTTTGAAATTTCGCCGCGCGAAGCCCGGAGCATGGACCCGCGTCAGCGGCTGTTGCTTCAGGAAGCGTGGAACGCATTGGAAGATGCCGGCTATGGGCCGGTGCAGATCAAGAACCGGAAGATCGGCATGTTTGTCGGGGTGGAAAATGGCGATTACAAGTATCTGACCGGTTTTGATGCCCCGATCACGTCCAACCATGACGCGATTCTCGCGGCCCGGCTCTCTTATGTACTCAATCTGAACGGC
>NZ_JAECVX010000040.1:0-1298 GCF_016055105.1 Thermoactinomyces sp. CICC 10523 | reverse complement strand
CAGATGATTGGGGTGAAGTCGTAACAAGGTATCCCTACCGGAAGGTGGGGATGGATCACCTCCTTTCTAAGGAGCTCTTCACAGAGCAAATGAACCGATTACTTCTCGGGTCATGCCTTACTCACTCTTTAGTTTTCAGGGAATACGGCAAGACTCCTTTGTTTTGCAAAGGGGTCTTTTTCTTTTGTAAAAAGTACCTTTACAATCGGAAATAAGTGTGGCTTACTAAAACATATCCGAAAAATAAAAAATGGGAGAGATATTTCCTCAATTATGGAATTCATTCAAAATGACTGGGCTGAAGTGTTGAAAGATGAATTTTCCAAGCCGTACTTTGTTAAGTTGTGGGAGTTTGTGGAAGAGGAATATGCTACGCAAGTTGTATATCCGCGAAAAGATGAAATCTTTTCAGCCCTTCGGTTGACGCCATTTGCAGAAACGAAAGTCGTCATTATCGGGCAGGATCCATACCATGGAGAGGGACAGGCACATGGACTCAGTTTTTCCGTTAAACCGGGAGTCAAACAACCGCCTTCCCTGAAAAATATTTTTAAGGAACTGAAAGCGGATTTGGGGTGTGAAATTCCCAACCACGGATATTTGGAGAAGTGGGCAAAACAAGGGGTACTTTTGTTAAATTCCGTCTTAACGGTAAGGGAAAGCAAACCGAATTCGCATAAGAACAAGGGCTGGGAGACTTTCACCGATGAGGTGATCCGGAGATTAAATGAGCGCCGGGATCCGGTTGTATTCTTGTTATGGGGGCGCCATGCTCAAGAAAAAGGTTCCTTGATCACCAACCCGTGGCACGGCGTTTTTGAATCTGCACACCCAAGCCCGCTTGCCGCGAAAAAAGGATTTTTCGGCAGTCGTCCGTTTTCCAAAGCAAATCAATTTTTACGTGAGCATGGTTTCAGGGAAATTGACTGGCAAATCCCTGATCTTTGAAAAGCAACCGGGGTTCAACAGGGAGGGTGAAGAATACCCTCCCTCTTTGTTGCGGTTTGCTTTAAAAGCGGCGGGCAGATTGTTTGAACAGCCTGTTTTTCAAGCTTTTTCATATCATTAAGTGAAATTTTTATTTGTGAATAACAATATATTTTTCTTCGGGCAATAAAAAAATAAAAAAAGGGGTTGCAAATATTTTGGAGCCATGCTATATTACTACTTGTCGCCGTGATGAACGGCATGAACAGAATGCACCTTGAAAATAAGATATGGAATAAGGCAAATGACGAAATGGTCATTCGTCAAGTTGCATCACCGGGAGAGAAACCGTAGCAGGTTAAGCTACTAAG